>JAOZVK010000090.1 GCA_029938185.1 Bacteroidales bacterium
AGGAACTAATAAAAAACTTAAATAAGCTATTTTTGCTCGTATTTTTATAAGACCAACCTTGCACTAGCGGGCAAGGCTACTGATTTGACACCTTTGATGCCTTTTAAGGTCGAAGACCTTAAAATTTTATTTCATTCAAAAGTTCTTTAAATGTATCTATAATTTCGTCTGAATTATCAATTTCATGTTTGTCAATTAATTTATGAAACACATCTGTAATATCCATATCGCGTAACGAAACTGTGTCTTCATATATATCATCGGCACCAATTTGTTTATCTTCAAAAATTATTTTATAATTAATAACTTTTACTTTTTCAAGTTTTTCGATAAAATCATAGAATAAACTAAACAATTCAGGATTATATTTTTCTTCAAAAAGTTCAATATCTACCAAATAATCTAACTCTTTATCAAGCACTTTTAGTTCTGTAACTACTTCATTATAGGTTCCTTTTACTTTTTTTAAATTAATTATCTCTGGTATTTTTACAGGGGTAATATTAATTGGATTATTTTTATCAATATCTATAACTACAACTTGTTTGTAATCTTTTCGTTCACTAAAACTTAAAGGAAGCGGAGAACCCGAATATCTAATGTTTTCAGTTTTTGCAACTATTTGTGGTCTATGAATATGTCCAAGTGCTATATAATCAAATTGCTCAGGAAAATGCGATTTACTTATTTTTGCAAGATTACCAATATAAATATCTCTCTCGCTATCTGTTACACTTGCTCCTGCCATAAAAAGATGTCCAGTTGCAAATACTGGTATTTGTTTTTCTTTGTATGGATTTATTAGTTCGGCAAGTTTAGCGTAATGTTTGCTAATACCTTCACGTAGTGCATTTGCTTTATCCTCATAACTTTCGCCGGCTCTACTTCTTCTAATATCTTTGTCTCTTAAAAATGGAACTGCACAGACTACCAATCCAGGTTCGTTGTTTTCGTTTTTAATTTCAATAATTTCATTTTCAATATTATTTGAAATTCCTCCAACTACATGTATATTTAAGTATTCCAAAATTTGTTTTGGAGCATTTAGTGTGCTCACCGAATCGTGGTTTCCACCAATTATAATAATATCTTTACAATTTGTGTTTTTTATTCTATATAAAGTTTTATAATATAATTGTAAAGAAGAGTTTGAGGGATAGGCAGTATCAAATATATCTCCAGCAATAATTAGGACATCAATTTTGTGTTCTTGAATTGTTTCTATTAACCAATCAAAAAAAAGTTTATGCTCGTTTTCAATTTCATAATTATATAGTTTAAGTCCTATATGCCAGTCTGATGTATGTAATATTTTCATATATTTATAATTTTTATTTTCGGTTAATTGTATAAAGTGGCTAACAGTTTTAAGTTGGATGCTTTTTTAACGCAAAGTTACGCAAAGGTTTTCTTTATTGTTGAAACCAGTTGAAAAACAAGACTGTAAGCATACGTGAGTAGCGTAAAGGCTCGAGGCACCATTTATATTAAGCCAGTTTCTCTTTTTATTGCTTGCTCTTGTATTTTTCTTGGTAATAACGATAACAGATTGTAATTTATTTGTTTAAGACTTCTAAAGTTTTCATTTTTAATAGCTTTTTCTCCTGAATTTAGAAATATTTCACCTTGATTTTTATCAATAAATTCATGTTTCCTAACTTTAATCCACTCAAAAACTAATATTAAATAATCGGGCGAACGCCACCATATTTCATATTTCAAATCTACAAGTTCATCAGTAACACGTTTTATTTTTTTTATATCAGCAAAATTCATTAAATCTTTTTCATTTTTCACAAGATTTTTGAATAGTTGTTTATCCTGCTCGTTTCCCTCCTTATCAACAACTAATTTGCATTTTAGTTTTTCATCAAAATACTTGTATGTAACTTTATTTATTTTTTTGTCTTTTGTTGCATTATAAATATTTAAAGCTAATTTTCGTTTTTTATCTTCAAGTTGGTATCGCTTATCGGTAATATCATCGTGGCTAAGTTCCTTACTTCTACTCTTTAAATCATCTAATTTTAATTTGATTTTGTTTAGCTTTTCAGCAGTTTCATAATCTTCAATATTTATAGCCGAGTTTATTTCTTTGGTCAAATCGTCTTGCAAATTGCTTATTTCTTTAATCAGTTTATCAATTGGTAAATGTCGTTGTGTGGGAGTGAAAATTTCTTTAAACTCTTGGTCAAGCATTGGTATATAGGCAATTATAGTTAAATCACGTGATTCTGATATTTCAAAAGATAATTCAATATCTGCACCTTTTATCAAGTCCCTTTTTAGTTGAAGTCCCTTAATTGTCATGTAACCAATTGTTTTGTTTGCTTCGGGTATAGCATTCGACGAACCCTCCATTACATTTATAATAAACTCATTTTGACTGCCCTTTTTTATTGTTTTATTTATGAGTCTTTGTTCGTTTTTTTTGATAGATAAAATTGAATTTTTCTTAAACAACATATGTAATTTTGTTTCCTTATTGTCGTCATCATCAAGCTCAAGGCATATGTCTTCTGGCAATGGCTGTCCAACAATGCTATACTTGCCTTGCGAAATACCAATAACATCTGTATTTGTATTTATTTCGTCACCTTTATTATTGTATACTTTAAAAGTGAAAAAATTATATGTATTTTCTACTAAGGGTAGTTCTTCAGCAATTTTGGGTTTTAGTTTCTTTAAACCAGAATCATATCCACCATCATTTCTTATTATTTTATATGTTAAACCCTCGATTTTGCCTTCAATTTTGGCTGCAAAAAATACTTCTGTGTCTTTTGAAGCTTTTTCGTATGCCATATTTATAACTATTTCGCTTTTATTTTCTTGTTTATTTTCTTGTTTATTATTTATAGTTTTAGTTTTTGTACTGGCATAATGTGCAGCACCAATGGCAACTGCTGTTGTTGGGTCAATATCATTTTTGACAGGAATTTTTAAATTATCTTCAATTTGTTTTTTCACAAATGGAATATAAGTTGAGCCACCTATAAGCAAAGTAAATTCAATATCACTAACAGATAATTCATTTCTTTTTAGAATATTTTCAATCATATTTATAGTTCTATCAATATATGGTTTTATGATTGATTCAAATTTTGCACGGCTAATTTCTATACTCTCATCAATTTCAGTATCGTTATTATCTGTTAGTTCAATTTCAATTTCAGAACTTTCTCGGCGCGATAGTTCGATTTTTGCATCTTCGGCTTTATTCATCAAAATATACCAATTTTTGTTATATTTTCCTTTGGCACTTTTAAACTCCTGCTCCAAATTACTATCAAATGAATATTGATATTTTAGATATGGAATAATTAGTTTTTCGATAATATCGGCATCAAAATCTTTCCCTCCAAGAAAATTATCGCCTTCGTGGTCAATAATTCTCATTTCTTCGTCCTGTATTTTTACTAAAGCCACATCGAATGTTCCGCCACCTAAATCATATACAAGCCAATAGCCATTGTTCATATCTTTATCATCATACTTATTGGCATATGCCAAACTTGCTGCAATAGGTTCTTGAAGCAGCACAACTTGCTGAAAACCTGCCATTAAACCTGCTTCTTTGGTTGCATTTGATTGAATAGTATCAAAAGATGCTGGTATTGTAATAACAGCCGAATTTATACTTTTTTCAGACGGCACAAATGTCTTTAACTCTTTTATTACCTGTGCCGAAAGTTCAATTGGTGTTTTTTTTACATTTAGCGATTTTATAAGATAGCTTTCAGAAGTTCCCATTTTTCGTTTGAATGCTCCTGCTACATTATAAGGGTCTTTTTCTAAATATTCTTTTGCTTTTTCGCCAACTATGATTTTGTTTTTTTTAAATGCAACAACAGACGGTAAAGACTCTTTCCATGAGCTTGGATTTCTAAATATCTCAACCTTACCCTCTACAAATTTAGCTATAACCGAGTTTGTTGTTCCTAAATCAATTCCAATATTTATAGTGTTTTCCATTTTTTATTCTAATAATAAGATGTTTTTTTGGCTCTTCGAGCCTTTTAAGTTTGCTTACGCCTAAATAGTTTTACTATTATTGATTATCAGTTAATTAAAAAGCAAAAATAAATTTGTGCGTAAATAAACTTGATGAACAGTTTTTTTTATTTGACTACTGTAACAAGACGTAAGTTTCTTTAGTATTATTTAGACAGGATTAACAGGATTTACATGTTTAAAATCCTGTTAATCATGTAAATCCTGTCAAATTATTACATTTATAAACTTAAGCAACTTATGTCTTAATACACTACTTAAACAAGTCATATGTTTCTTTAGTATTATTTAGACAGGATTTACATGTTTTAATATCCTGTTAATCATGTTAATCATGTCAAATTATGACTTGTTAAACTACTTAGTTTCAACTACTACAACAGCTTTTTGAATAATATGAGTTAAACCATCTTGATTTAATCTGATTATTGGTTTGATGACTTCTGTAATAATTAGATTATCAGTTGATTCGCCAGCAATACTTGCTTCACAATCTGTTCTTGTTTCTGAATATTTTTCACCTACTGGATTATAATATACTATACCAATATTTTCGAAATAATTTTTTAATCTCTGAATATTTCTATCTATAGAATTTTTTTCATTGATTTTCGATGTTTTTTGCTCTATTTCAAATATTTGATTAAGGATATATAAATATTCTGGTATGATTTTGTTTGTTTTATTAATCATAACTTTTCTCTTTAGTTTCTTTTACACAAAGTTCTTATTTTTTGTCCAACTTCTGTTGAAGTTTCAAGATATTTTGCAACAAGGCAAATTATGAAATGACTAAATTTTGCATCTTTAAAAAACCTGTATATTTCGCGTGACAAATCTATTAATGATAATGCAATATTGTTTCTTTTTTCTTCAAAATATCCTGGTAGTCTGTTTAAAATATCAGGTTTTATTTTTTCTTTAATCAATGCTTTAAGTTTTTGAATATAAATATCTTTATCAATCAAATCTGCTTTGTTTTGTATATTATATTCAAGCTTATTTATGAAACGTGCCATTTCGTCGAGTCTTCTGGAAATGTGTTCGTAACATAATTTTTCGTTAATTGTATTTTCAAAAATATTATTTTTAACTAAATATCTTAAATCTATAAATTCGTTTTTAACAAAACAATTAAATGATAAATCGTTAAACTTATCTATATAATATGGTTTGATAAAATTAAGAAAAGATTCCTGTTTGTATTTTTCTTTAGCTTCAAAAAATTCAAAAAACTCAATATTTCCAAAGCTCAAAAAATTTGATAATTGTTTAGTTTCAAAAATAAACTTGTGAAACATAATTTTTTCTTCGTGCTGAAATTCTTCTCCGAAATTATCAGATAGTTTTAGTATTTCATCTTTAGAAATTTTTAGTCCTTTGTAATTTATAAATTGTTCTTCGGACAAATCTAACTCTACTAATAATTTTCGTTTTGCTCTGCGTATTATTGATGAATTTATATCTTTTTTAAGATTTAAATCATATAGTTCAAATGGATTAATATATTGCATTTTTTTTCAATTTATGATTTTGGCTCTTCGAGCCTTTTAATGTTGATTATGAGGTCTTCGACCTGTTTAATGTTGCTTACACATTAGTATAAAGACAATCTAATCAGTAAGTTATTAATAAGCAAATGTCGAAAAACTTTTGTAACAGTACTTATTATATCAATACAACTTTTTAATTTTATTTACAGCTTTGCTATTCTATCTTAATCTTATCAATTTCTTTCATCAATCTGTCAGTTTCAGATAAAGCTACAATAATTTTTTGATAATGTAAAATATCTTCAAAGTTTAGTGTTTTGCCTGCTTTTCCTTTCTTTGGTGCTCGGTCTTTTAACCATTTTTTAGCAGGCTGATAACCACCAATATAAAACTCCCATGCTGTTAAAGGAATATTTTCAAAATATTGTTTGTCGTTTATCCAAATTCTGCCTTTGGGTAAACCTTCAAGGTTTTCGAAACCTTGAAGGTTTGATATTTTACCAGTTACCTCCCAATCTTTTTTAGCAATTTTTGTTGTAATTGTATTATCGCCATCAATTGGATAGCTGGTAATGTATTTTTCTACTTTTGGGCTTTCCAACAGATGTATTTGCCTAAGTTCGCCGCCCAACTTTGCCAAAGTTCTAAACTTTGGCAAAGTTTTAGGATACGGAACTCTCGGAAAATCAATTTTTAAAAACTCTTTGTATTTTTCTCTGTATGTTGGCGAGTGTAAAACTGCATAGATGTAATCTAAAATATCTATTGGTGCGAAAGTATTTTTATTTGCTTCTTTTTCTGCAACAAATTCCAATTTCAAATTCTTGGCTATTTCTTCCACTATTTCCATATTCAAATTAGGAACACGATACGGTTTTTCAGTAAGATTTTTCTCTATTTTTGGCTTTTTATTAAACTCATTTATTTGAAAGTTCAATGATTCAACCGCAGTTTCCGCTTCCTCGAACATACTTTTATTTTCCTCATACAAACT
The DNA here is from genome assembly GCA_029938185.1 of Bacteroidales bacterium. Lineage (GTDB taxonomy): Bacteria > Bacteroidota > Bacteroidia > Bacteroidales > JAOZVK01 > JAOZVK01. The sequence continues at coordinate 6,502 of JAOZVK010000090.1, forward strand.
ACTCTCTGCCTTATTCGGCTTTGTTAATTTTTTATAAAAAGGCTCAACTGTCTTATTGAAAAATATGCTTATCTTTTTAAAATGTTCTTCGGCTTGCTCTAATTTGTATTGCAATTTTGTTTTTTCACTTTCTTTAAAGTTAATTTGGGGAGTAGAGTCGTCAAAGTAAAGATAGAGAGGAAAAACGCTTTCTGCCCCTTGCATACCAGGTCTTGACCAAAAACGTCTATCAGAAATAAATTTTGAAATAAAAGCAGTTTGGGATTTATCTTCATCAAAACCTCTTTTGGCTATTAATGCTACATTTGTATACAATAAATGCTTCATAACATTATATCTTCCATTACAAACAAAACCATTTTGTTTTCCCGAATAAAATGTCTCCCTAATGTCAAAAGGTCTATAATTAATTTGTTGCCATACATTTGGATTTTCAATATTGCTATTAACATCACTTATAGCTCTACAAATTTTCCAATCTCTTGAATCCTTTGTGTTATATTTTTTTGAAATATCTTTTTCTGATAAATGTTGGAAATCATTAATTACATTTTTTAATTCTTTTTTGTTGAAATGAATTGTTATCGTATCTCTAATGGTTTCTATACCTGCGACAAATGTAGATAACAACTTATCTATTTTAAATCCTTTATTATATTTATTTTCTATATCAAAATCCTTTGGCACAAAAAAGTAATAAGGTTCTTTGTAATCCAAATCAGTCCAATTAATTGATTTTATGCTATTTTCATTAAGAAAATTGTATTTATTTTCTCTTTTACCGAAAAGGTCAATATGCTGAACTTTTCCTAACCTTTTGCTTTTTGTTTTCTTTACAAAAATATTAATAGAAACGCCTTGCATAATGTCAAATACATTTTTATCAGGACTTCCATCTGGTGCAATTTCTTTCTTTTTTGCATTTCCATGTAAATCCAAAATGTATGCTTTATCAAAAGTTTCAAGCAAATTTTTTCGCATTTGTCGGTGTGTAATTCCATCAATAAAACTATTATTTGAAATATAGGCTAAAATTCCACTTCCATTTTTATCAATATAATGCTGTCCGTATCTGATGAATTTAATATAATCATCATCAAGGTTTATTTTTCTTTCGTTTAAATCTTTTTTATAATCTTTTAATAAATTTTTTATCCATTCACCTTTATTGCTTGAACTTACAGCATAGGGTGGATTTCCAATAACACACATCACTGGCGTATCACGTTTTATATGATTCGCTTCGTTTGCTTCTGTGCTTAACCAATTAGAAAACAGCGTTCCCGTATCTGGGTGGTGCTCTTCAAGTGAGTTTGTCAGGTAAATATTAAATCGTTGATTTTTTGTAGATTTATATCCTGTTTCGCTCAAAAGCATATCTAATTTAAGATGTGCCATTGCATAAGAAGCCATTAAAAGCTCAAAACCATTCAGGCGCGGTATTAAATGTTCATCTACATATCCGCTCCACGCGCCTTGCATTGCTCTAAAACGTTTGCTGTAAATGTACTTTACTACTTCCGCCAAAAAAGTTCCTGTTCCTGTTGCTGGGTCAAGTATTTGAACTTTATGTACTTCTTGTTCTATTATTTTGCCTTGCATGGGTATTTTTATTTTTGTTTTGCTGGTATCGGCAAGTCCTTGTGGCAGGTCAAATTCACTTTTCAAAATATCATCAACCGCACGAACTATAAAATTAACAACTGGTTCGGGTGTGTACCAAACGCCTCTTGCTTTACGTAGTTTTGGGTCGTATTTGGAAAGAAAAGTTTCGTAAAAATGAATTATCGGATCGTGTGTTTGGGTGCTTTTGCCGAAATTATTTAAAAGTTGTTCAACATTCGTAGCTCTGAAAACTTCGGCAAGATTATCAACCGTTCTTATTATACGCTCGTCAATATCTGGTCCAGCTATATATCCAAAAAGTTTACGTAAAAACGGATTTGATTTTGGTATTAATTCGGCTGCTTCTTGTCGGCTAAAATCATCAAGTGTTTTGTCGTGCAATCGTGCGGCAAACATACCATAAGCCAAAGTTTGTGAATAAATATCAGCAAAAGCTTGTGGTGTTAAATCATGAATTAAAATTGTTTTAAAAGTTTCGTACTGAGCTTTTAATGATGTATTTTCTTGTGTTTCTTCGTCCGATGTAATTGCTCGTTCCAAAATATTTTGTAACAATCGAGCTTTTGATGCCATCATTTCAGCCAATTTTTGACTTGATTTTATAGTTTGCCCAATATACGTACAAAAATTTTGTATTAGATTTTCAAATTTAGAAAAATTATTGGTAAGTGGTTTTACTGTGTTATTTTCAATTTCGCCAATGCGTATTTCGTGAACAAGTTCACCATTTTGGAAAAACTGAAACCAAACATAATCAGTTATTATCAAGTTATCAAGTGCTTTTTTGTATCGGTCGAATTGTTCTTTATATCCTTTATGGTTAAGGTCTTTACCAATGTCTTTAGCCTCAATATATCCAATTGGTATTTTTCCTTTTGTAATTACATAATCGGGGTTTCCGCAATCAGTTACATTTGCAGGTTCGTTTGTAATTTCTACGCCTTTTGCTAATTCTCTTATCAAAGTCTCAAGGTCGCCACGATAGGAATGTTCTCTCGAAATTCCGGACTTTAAACGCTTACTTACGGTTTCTATATATTTTTGTATTGTCATTTTTCTAATTTATCGTGTTAAGGTCTTCGACCTATTTATAGTTGCTTACGCATTAGTATAAAAACAACTTAATCAAAAAGTTACGAATAAGTAAATGTCGAAAAACTTTTGTAAGACTACTTAATTATTTTTTAAACCCCCTGACAATTTACTGATTATTTTCAGACAACTTACTTTTCTAAATATTTAGACTCATCTAACAATTCTTGAAAAGTGTATGGAAATGACTTATTATTCTTTGTGTATTTTTCAATCAAAAACCTGATGAGGAAAAGAAAATGTCCAGCATCAATTCGCTCTATAACATATTGCTTTTCAGATTTTAGCATTTCTTCTTTTTTTTTAGCTTCAACAGATTCGGCTCCATGAATTTTACATTCCAATTTATACAGTCGATAATATCTATCTATTTCTTTTAAAACTGATTGCACTTCTCTATATAATAACCTCCTGTTTTCAGGTCTTTTGTGGGAGTTAAACTTTGATTTATTGTCAGTTAAGTTGTATTTTGAAATAATATTATCAGGTGCGTGTCTATAATATTTGTAGGTTCCGTCAGTTAGATTGAAATAAATGTATTTCATTTCTTCTAAAGAACAAGGATTTAAAAAAGGATAACTATTCGATTTTTGTCTGTTACAAGAGGGACATGACCAAACATAATTAGTCCATTCAAAAACGTATTTTGCAGTTTCATCTTTTGATGTTGGGAAGAAATGGTCTACTTCTGCATCATGTCCTATGCCTGTGTGTATCCCACAATATCCACAATTTTTCAGAAATAACTTTTTTAAAGGATTTCTAATCATGTCTCTCCGCCAAGCAGATTCTGGTCTACTTGGTTTTTTAGTGTTATTTATTCTTGCTGAATTATACGCAGCCCATTTTTTGTTTAATTCTGAGTTTTTCAATTCTTCCAATATTGAAATTGGAGCTTCCTCAAATTTTTCTCTATCTATAAAATGCATTAATTGGAAATTTTTTCTGAATATTCTATTATTAATTCATCAAGTTCTTTTTCTTTCCTGGCTAATTTTTGTTCGTATTTTGCCAAGTCATCAATATAGGTTTCGTTCTCAATTATTCGGTCAATATTTTCTTTTATTGCTTTCTGTATTTCAGGGTTTTCTTCACTCTCAAGTTGATATTCCAGTTCGGGAATAGTTATTTTGGGAATAAATTCCGGAGAATTGAAGATATGTTTTAAAATATCTTTGTAAGTTGTTACCCAAGTATCAAAGTTGCTTTGAAATACTGATATTTTATTATCAATATTTTCGATTTGGAGTATCTGATTTCTATCTAAGCCAGCAACCATTAGCGGCGAATGTGTAGTGCAGATAATTTGTGTATTAGGAAATTTATCTTGTAAAACTGAAAGAAGATGAGATTGCCATACTGGATGAATTGAACTGTCAATTTCATCAATTATTAAAATTGATTTTTCCTTTGCACTTAAATAGGGACTTGTTAGTGGAAAAGATTCAATTTTCCGCTGAATAAAATAGCCAATCCAAGCAATAACAATCTTAAACCCCTGACTAATTAAATTCAAAGAAATACCGTTTGGTGAATCTGGGGAGGAAATAATCATTATAGGAGGTGTAAACTGCTGCATAGTAACAAATGAAATCTTCTTTCCAGTAAGAGCGGATATTACTTCAAAAACATATTTGATTGTCGAAAATTCTCTTGTTTCCTTGAAATTATCTTCTTTCATTGCATCGCCATACAAATTTGCTATCCATCCGATAAAAGAGTCCAAACGTGAATCATCTTTGTTTGTAACTAATGGAATTAAATCATCAATATGCGGCAAATTATATTTATTTGTTGTTTTTTGATTTATTTTCCCTCTCAATTGAGAAAAACCAACAATTAAAGATTTTAGATTGAACTTACCTGAATTTAATTCAAAATCATTTTCGCTTTGATGAATATCAACTATTCGTCCTTCATCTTTTGAAGTGAGGATTATTTCATTACAATATTCTACAGAGTCTAAATAATATTTTAGTTTTATTTTTCCAGAATCATTGTAAATTCTTTGCCCATTAGTTATTGATTTTATTCGTAGTAAATCTCTGATAGAAACATCTTCTATGATTTTTGGATTATTTGTACCAATTATTGATAGAGACAATGCTCGCAAAATTGTACTTTTACCTAATCCGTTTTCTCCAATTATGCAGCTTAACTTATCATCAAAATCAAAATCTACTTTCTCAAAATGCCCAATATTCTCAAGATGAAGTGATTTTAACATAACTTCAGGCGAATGCTGCAAAACTCTTAGTATCAAACCTTTTAAATCTTCGATGGAAGTAAAAGGATTTATTTCTTGTCTAAATTCAGTTTCAAACTTCTTTCTTATTCGATTTAATTCAGTACCTTTTTCCAGATGAACATCATCACTGCTTTTAATATCTTTTTGAAAAAGAATTTTATAAGAAATCTTATCTGCTTGACACTTTTTTATAATTTTAAATACTAATTCTTGGTCTTTATGTACATCAAATCCAATAATTATTAAAACTACAGTAATATCTTTGTTTATTGATTTCAAATCATTTATATTCACTAATTCAACTTCTATTTGTTTTGAATACTCCTGAAGAATATTATCAAACTTAGAAATTAGTGACGCTTTACTAAAGTTTTTGAATACAAAAGCTTTTTTTATATTCAATTCAGATGGGGGTTCTTTTTGATTTTCAAGTATATATTTAATATTTTCTTGTACATTTTTTGCATTGTAACCTGAAGGTAAGGGCAGTTTTGTTTCTGACAATTCTAAATGTATAAGTTTTTTACATTTTTCTATTGAATGTGGTAAATATTCTATCGGATTATTAGCAAGATAAAGGTGAGTAAGGTTTGTGAGTTCTCCAATTTCTCTTGGCAGTTCTTTAAGATTATTGTTTTGTAGATACAAGTGTGTTAAGAGTTTTAATTTGCCAACAGAAGAATGGATTTTTTTTATATTGTTGTCATCAAGAATCAATATTGAAAGTTTCTTTATATTAAATATAATTTCAGGTATTTTAGTTAATTTATTTCTATCAAGTCGTAAATCTACAAAATTTTGTAGTTCGGTTAATTTAGCTGAAATATTTGATATTTGATTATTGCTGGCTTTTATCGAATTCAATAATTTCAAATTTCCAATGCTGTCTGGAATTTCTGTTAATTCATTATTTTCAATTATAATATATTTAGCACCGGCATCTATAGTCGGCCATTTTTTTAATTGCATATTTGCTAAATTAATTCGCATCGTCTTAAATTATTTTAATTTTTTCGGTTTATAAACAAATTAAGGTCTTCGACCTATTTAATGTGACTTACGCATTTTTATAAATTACTGTCATGTAGCTAATTGTACAAAAACAAATGCCGAAAAACTTTTGTAAGACTACTGTATTAAGACATAAATTGATTAAGTTTATAAATGTAATAATTTGACAGGATTTACAGGATAAACAGGATATTTTAACATGTAAATCCTGTAAATCTTGTCTAAATAATACTAAAGAAACTTATGTCTTGTTTCACTACTTATCTTTATTTTTATTTTTTCGTTCCTCTCTTTTAGCTTTTCGTTTTTGTTTTTTCATTTCTTTTCTTCTACTTCTCTCATCAGGGTCAAGTACATAAACAGTTTTGCCAAGGTCAAATACTGAGAAATTAATGTATCTTTTTGGGTTCTCTCTAAGGTCTCTAACTAGTCTATTTAGATTATAAGATGCATTTTCGAGATTATTATAAAGAGTATCATTGTTTAGTAATAATGAGATTGAGCCTTTACCATTATTAACCTTCTGAACAATCTGGCTTAAATCCAACATAGCTTTATCAGCATTATTTAGAGTTTTTACAATATCAACTTTTGCTAAAGAGTCGCTGATATTAGAAAAATTATTTATTATGCCTGTAATTTTATTGTTATTATCTTTTAAATTACTTGTAATTGACTCTACATGTGAAAATATTGCAGCAAGTTTACTTTTCTGACTAACAAGTATTGTATCAAGAGTAAATGTTGTTCTTTCTAAATTAAAAATTGTTGTTTTGATACTCGCAAAACTTTTTTTAAGATTATCTCTTGTCGATTTATTAAAAATCAGCCTTAAAACTGTAATTGCCGAATCAAGCGAAGCTATTAAATTTTCGGCTTTACGTTTTAAAGGTAAAATTTGCATATTTACTTGTTCTTTCAAATCTCCTTCGATACTACCTATTATGGTATCTCCAAATGTATGAAAAGCAGTAGTATCTTTATAAATAAATCGAACAGCTTTTGTTCCCATTATATCGGCACTATATATCTGAGCACTTGTATTTTGTGGTATCTGATAGTTTTCACCAATAATAAATGAAATGACAAAGCTTGTTTTGCTTCCGTTTTGGTTAAATTGTATATTATTTACTTGACCAATTTTAAATCCGTTTACATATACTGCACTTGAAGTACTTAGACCATCAATTCTGTTGTAAACAGCATAATATTCATTTTCTTTTTTTAATATATTTTTTCCTTTCAAGAAATTTAGTCCCCATATAAATACAATAACTGTTAATGTTACTAATATTCCTATTTTTGTTATTTTTTTTGCTTCCATATTTTTTATATTTTCAATTATTCAATGATTCAATGATACAATATTATGATTTACACACTTGCATTCCACGCATTTCGCTTTGCTTCATACGGGGCTAACAATAGATATCGTCCTTACGGACTTTTG
>JAOZVK010000522.1 GCA_029938185.1 Bacteroidales bacterium
GCCGTAGGCGAACAAAAAATAAAAAAATGACAACCAGCACAATGTTGTGTTTATTTTTCAGCGAACATGATTAAAAAAGCTCTTCTCCATTCCATTCAGTTAAATTAGGGTTTGGATCTTTATATAGGCGAGCTTTTTTAGCCATTTGTCCTAACATAAAATTATATCTTGCAGGTAAAGGTTGTCCTTTTTCAGAAACATATCCAATCTTTATATCAGCATGGGCAATATTTTTTTTTGATGGAGAATAAATTACATTTGCTTCAAGCTCTCTAACTTCAATTGTATTAATAATTGCAAATCCAAAATATGTATCTTTTGCTCTTCGCATAGTTAATGCTTGTTTTTTACATATATCAGGTGTTGAATAATGTATTCTTGTTACAGAAACTTCATCTTTTGAGTGAGGACTACGAAAGGCTTTTGCTTTAACTTTTTCACCGTCTTTTGTAACAAAAATAGGATGAAAAATAACTCTTAGTAATTTTTCATTGTCGCTTATTTTTTCGGGTATTTTAAAGTTTTGAGACAAAATCTGACAATTTATTTATTTCGTTATAATTAATTTTTGCATTATCAACAAAAACAGGTAATTGTGAATTGAATTTTACATAATATGAAAAAACAAAATTCCCAATTTCAACAGAAATCTCTTCATCTGAATTATTTATCCAACTAATTGTAAGTGTTCCATTAGGGTTAGGACCAATCTCATCAATTTGTTCTACTTGATTTACGGGTAATTGATTAATTATTTCATTTGTATTTATAGAACTCATCGTTTCAAGAGGAATTGCCCCGTAACCGTCCCAGTTATTTTGTAATGATACATAAGAAATAATTTTTGCGAATAGTTCTCTTTTAGTTGTTTTTGTTTTTGTAATGTTATTTATTTCTGATAGATATTCACTTAAAGGAATATCAACAATTTTAGCATAATTTTCAATATAACTCTCTGTTACAATGTTGTTATCATTGAAAAGTATATTAGGATTTGCTTCTGCAACGTTGCAACTAAGTATTATACCTGCTGATAAAAGGTATTTTCCAAAATTACGGCTTTTTTTATTGTAATATGTCGCAGAAGCTGTCTTAGTAGCATCTTTTTGTCCAAAAATACTATCAAGCTCTTTGGTGTCCATATTATTTTTTGTAATATATTTTATCATATTATTTTTCAGTTAAATGTTTTTTTGCTTCTGAGCAAATTGCCCAATTGAAAATATTGAAAATTTCATCATTGATGGTGTTCAATATTGAATTTGCTTTATCAATTGGTGTGTTATTTGAAGAAATTAAATCAATATCAATCAAAACATGTCCGGTATTTTCAATATTAGGAACAACAATTCCATAACGTAAATTTAATCTATTACTTTCTTTTACATATTCAACAGTATTCAAGTTTTGCTTTATAAACTCTGTATTAGGAAAATACGTCATATTACTTAATAATTCAGGATTTATAATAAACTCTAATAAATCTATTGGAATAAATTTTTCCTTTTGAGGAACATGAAAATCTATTACATTTATTTTTCTTATTGCAATTCTATTGATTGTTTCAATATTGCAAAATTCCATAATTTCATAAATTTTAATTAATTCATTATGAATTGTTTCAAAATTTTCATATACATTTCCTGAAATTGTTAAAGAAATAGTATCAGTTGAAATAGAAAGAGTTTTTTGCCCGTCTTGTGATTTTAGTTCAAATCCAATATTGTTGTTTTCTATTTGTTGAACTATTGGAGTTTGGTTATTTGAAAACTTAATTTCATATCCGTTATTAGTGTTTTCTGTAAATCTTGGGAAAAAATCTTTAAAAATCTCTATTATTTCTTTTTTCTTATTGAGAATTTCAGTATTTGGTTGAAATCTTAATTGAAAAATCGCACTTTTCAAGAAGTTACGCTTGTAAGTTGTTATATCTTTATTCGTTTTTGGAAACCCAAACATAATCTATATTTGATATTAAAATTATTTTAAAATACAAAATTAAGAAAATTTAATTAAATGCAATTTATTTTCTAAAATTTACTTCATATTTTTAAAATTTATTTAGGAATTTTTATTTTTTTTAGTTAAACACAACGAGTATGTGCCTTGAACAGACGGTATTTTTTGTTGCTTGCTGAATGAGCAAAGCGAATGAAGTAGCAACAAAAATACCGATTGTTTCAAGCACAATGTTAAAAGCATTAATTATTATTAAGAATATTTAATGCTTTATGGTAAGCTTCTTGAGCTTTAAACATTGCTTTTCTATTTTCTTCAAAATCTCCTCCTTTTGAAATATTATTGAGGATATTAAGTTGAGTACCAGTGTAGACTGAATAAAGTTCAAAGTAGGGATTATCTGCAGCTTTAATTTCATCAATATTATTTATCATTTTTTCCGTTTGGTTTAACACCACATTTAATTCTTTATTTGACAAGGCGTGTTTTCTTATTATTTCGACTGCACTTATTACTTGATTTTTGTTTCCTAAAAATACGTTAGATATGACAATACAGGTGTTTATAATGCTATTGTAATGTTTATCTGTCAATTTGGGGACATCCATAGCTATCGCTAACGCTTGCTTATAGTCTTTTTTTTTACAATAAATATCACTTTTCATCTGAGCAAAAAACACGTCCATGCCTGTTTCTTTATTTTCTATTGCTTTATTTATAAATATATCAGCTTTTATGTAATTACCTTTGTAAAAATAAATTTCAGCGATAGAGAAATACCCCAAACAACCAGTTTCATTATTTTGGTATATAGTATGATATTTAATACTATTATCAATTTCTCCTTTCGCAAAAAATATTCTGGCTTTTATATAGTAATGATAGGAATATTCAGGTTCTATGCTAATTGCCTTGTCAATATATTCAAGAGCTTTTTGATACTTTTCTTGGTTTCTATAAATATCTGCAATTTTTCCATATCCATAACTTTTTTCAGGTTTTAATTCTTGATATTTTTTATAATCTAGAATTGCTTCATCGTATTTTTCTTCTTTCATTTTTGCATTTCCTCTGTAAAAATACGCATCTGCATATTGAGGTTTATACATAATTGCAGTATCTAATTCAAATATCGCATTCTTATATTTATTTAATTTAATCAAATATTTAGCTTTATAAAATCTGTATTTATAATTATATGGAAGAATTTTTAATGCCATATTTATTTCTGTGAGTGCATTTTCCCACTCTTTTTTAAATTCGAAATCTATAGCATTAGAGTAATGTCGTGAATTTATTAAAGAATAAAATTTATCCATATCTTTTTTTGCAGATATAGTATCACTTATGTTTTCAGATAGTTGAGAACGATAATAATAAAATTTCTTATACAAATCATCGTCTTGTGGCACTGTATCAATTAAATTGGAAAAAAACATAATGCCTTTATTGTTTTTTCCCGATAAATTATATGCTAAAATAAGTTTATCATACCCAAACCATGGATTCCCTTTTTCTAAATTTAGAATTGCATCAGAATAATCTTTTTGTTCCATTTTTATTAAACCTATATAATAATATGCATCTTGCTTATTTTTTGCTTTTTTAAAAGATTCATTCATAATATTTATTGCTTTATTATAATTACCTTTTATTGTATATACTTTTGCTTTAAAATAATACATTTCTGGATTATTAGGCTCGTAATCAATACATTTATCATAATCTGTTATTCCATTTAACGTATCACCTGATGCAATTTTAATATCACCTCTACATTGATAATATATAGACAGTAGTTCTGGCATAAACTCATCTGCAATCATCTCATCCATATAATTGATACCTTTTTTGTATTCTTTATATTTTATACATGTATCTCTTACATCCTGTGAAGCCCAATTATAAGGATAGTATTTATAATCTTGTGCTTTCAAAGAAATTACACTTAAAATAAAGATTAATACTAGTAATATTTGATTTTTCATATTATTTAATTTAAAATTGTTTTTAACGTGAATGTGCTGGTGGCGGTGGTTTTGTAGTGTTTTTTGAGTGCGAAGCACGAA
>JAOZVK010000091.1 GCA_029938185.1 Bacteroidales bacterium
AACGATTATATCCTGCTTGATTTTTAATTCCCTCGAATTCGAGGGAATTAAAATCCATATTATATAACTGCTCCCAAATACCCCAAAAGTGGCTACCTGTCAGAAGTTGGAAAGTCTTGTTTATCTGGTATTTCGTAACATGATAAAAATCAATCCTGTAAATCCTGTCAAAAAATAAAATAATGTCCAATATTATACGTGTAGCCGAAAACAGTCTCATTAAATTGGTCAAAAACCTTACATCTTAGAAACAATATGTGCATGACTGATAATTAATTCATCATTATTATATTTTTTATATAAATCATTTATTTTTATTTTTTTTAATTCATTAAGATTTCCATTTCGTTTTTTATTTACAACTATATTCAGTCCCGATTTTTCAAATATATCTATATAATCTTTTAATCGCATTCTATTTTGAGGTTGAATTTTATTATCTATTAAACTCCATGTTTTATTACTATATTTCAGAAAATTATATATTGTTATTTTATTGTCGAAATGAGCAAAATGGTCTGTCATATCTATAAAATGACTCATTAATCCATCTTTAGCAGATATTTTTTTAAATTTATTTATTATTTCAACTAAGACTGTTTGGTTTATATGTTCCAAAGTATTATTAGAACAAATCAAATCAATGCTGTTAGCTTCAATTTTTATTTTTCTAATATCTTGTACAAATAGTTTTAAACCAATTTCATTATTTATGCTTTCTTTACTGTGTGATAAATATTTTTTTTTAATTTCTAACAATTTTTCCCACTTATGTTTATTTATTTGAGTCAGATATTTGGTTAATAAAGCTTTATCATTCCACTCAATAAATTTATCAATAGTAGTCATTTGTGTTTTCTTGTTTAGCCATTGCTTTACATCAATTGAACTTACTTTGCCAATATCCTCCAAAAACATACAAATCGGAACTATTGGATACCATCCTGTTCCAAACTCTAATATAATATTCTGATTATTTGATTTATTGGTGTATTCTCGGAAATATTCTATATGGTTTTTGGCATGTAGTATTTTATCTTTAAAATATTCATCGCTTAAATTTACAGCTTTAGTAACATGTTTTTGAAAAAAAAAATTTATTTTTTCAGACCATGGCAAGTATGATATTATTTTCTGAACAATTGCTTTTAGTTTCCAGTTACGAAGCATAATAAGTAATTAACAATGAATAATGGACAATGAACAATTTTGCTTACGCCTGACATACATTAATTTAACCTTTTTCCTTTTTGATTAATTGATATTATTTTTGAACTAGGATATAATGTGCGTATTTTGTCAAAAGCACCTAATGTCATTTCAAAATCAGAATAAAATCTATATGTTATAGCATAAGTTTTTTTTATATTACTCTTTATTTCAAACAAATAAGGAATGTCCATTGCAGCAAGAAGATACGAATCTATTATTTTCCTTGCTTCTTGATAACTATTCACTTCATCAATTACCACAAGATGTATTTCTTCATTGTTTATTTCGTTTAAGTCTAGTTCAGGTATTGTTTCAATAATATTTCTAAATAAAGATGAGTATTTTGATTTTTTATTATTTTCTATAAAATTCATATAATTATGTAGTTGAACTACATTTTGGATATTGTCTTTAGATATTCCACCTATAATATAACTATGTTGTTTGTTTTTACTTTTTGATTTATAAATATTTGTAAGTTTTTGAAGTTCAATAATTAATTGAGTTTTAATTTTTAAGGTGTATTTATGTTTAGAATATTTTTTTAACATTTTTTCACCTATAATGAGCATTCTAAAATTGGGATTTAAGTCTAAAAAAGGATTATTTTTTAAAACTGTTTTTGTTTGCTCATCTAAAAAATTATTATACAATATATCTATTTCTGTCATATATTCAGCAATTATTCTTTGAAATATTGTTTTTCTGGTTAAACTTACATACATATTATCATTGTATACTACCTGTATACCAATGCTTCTTAGCTCATTTTCAACTTTTGAGAATCTATCTAACATATCATTTTTATCTAAATCATAGTAGTATTCACATACAATATTATCAAGTTTAATAATAATATCATTACGCAGATTTAGTACCTCCCATAATTTTTGCTTACTATTTATTAAGCTATCTGCAAAAACATAAACTGAGTATTTTTTTAAACTATTATTTAGTTCACTATTTGAAGAACATAGTTTATGTAAAACCGGTAATTTATTTTCGTACAAAAAAGCATTGCTGTTATAACTAAACAACAGTAATATAAAAATTATTGGAATATTTTTTTTATATTTATATAAAGAATTTTTCACGTTTTTGGTTTTATAACTAAAATGGTATCGACACATACACACCGCAATTATTTATTATTAAATCGTATAAAATAATCATCAATTTCTGTTCTCAGTTCAATTCCCACTCTTTCAAAACAATCTAATAAATCTTGATAGTAAGGTCTTCGACCTATTTAATGTTGCTTACACGTTTTTGTATACTAATGTATTACAGTTGATTGGACAAATGCGAATACCGAAAAACTTTTGTAAAACTACTTCTTTTACAAAAAACAAATCGGAAAGATATTTTTTAACGATTCCTAAGAACCAGACACCGAGAAAATCCCAACTTTGTTTTTACACAATTAACTATACGACTATTATTTATAAGAACACGTAGCCACATTAAATAGGTCGAAGACCTTATTTTGTAATTGCACGTATAACACCATTATATTTAAGATTTTTTTTCTCTTTTATGTACTCAATAAGTCTATCACAAGTATAAATTCCAGTTGGAGTACCTTTATCACTATGTTCAAAATCAAGAGTTTTAGCCATATAACTATTTAAAGCTACATTATATGTCTTTTTTTCATCAATGGCTTTTCCTTCATAATCCTGAAGTTTAATATCTTTAATAGAATCATTTTGAGTTATAATGATAAATTTGATTCCTGAAACTTGTACATCATTTTTATTTCTATAATAATACGAGGTACTTATAATTCCTCTTATTTCATTAGTAGTCAATACCATTTTTGTAACTTCATTGTTAAACGGTTCAAGCTTATAAATACTTTCTAAAGTAATATTTCCTTTATCTATTTCGTTGTCTCTTATTCCTCCATGATTCTGAAAAGCAATATCTATTCCGTCAATACTTGTTAGAGCATCTGTCATTAGACTACCAAGTTCATCATTTCCTGAAATTTTTTCATCTGCCGTTCCTATAACTTTTTTAAATATAGGATTGTTTATATATACATCAATAGATTTTGCAATTTCGGCATTTTTAACTTCATACTTATCCAAATTTATTAATTTTACGGTTTTACTAATCAGCTTATCACCTTTGAATATTAAAACAATTTTTCCTAAATTATCAAGATAAGCTCCTGATTGTGTAATAAGAACATTTTTAACACTGTCTGCTTCTGTTAATAATGTATGAGAGTGTCCACCAATAATAATATCAGCATCTTGAAATTTTTGTGCCAAAATTGTATCAGTTTTATAGCCCAAGTGCGATAAAACAATTAGTGCATTATTTTCTTTTTTTAAGTTTGAATACTTCTCCAAACTATCAAGAGGGTTTCTAAATTTCAAACCTATAAGCCTTTTAGGGTGAGTTGCAGGAATTCCGTTATCTTCAACTTGTAGTAATCCTAAAAATGCAAGTTTTAGTTTGTTGCTTGTTTCTAAAATGACATAAGGTTTTATTTTTGGCAATTTGCTATCAACAATATCCATATTAGCACAAATAAAGTCAAATTTAGCCTGTTCTATTCTATTTGCTAAAACCACCTGACCATAATCAAACTCGTGATTACCAAAAACAGATGCATTATAACCCACTTTATTCATAATATCAATCATAGGAAACCCTTTTTTTTCATATCTATCAACAATAGGATTTCCCGAAAAAATATCACCTGACGATACTAAAAAAACATTTTCATTTTTCTTCTTCTCACTATCTATTATATGTTTTATTTTTGAATAATTTATAAGTCTACCATGTGTATCGTTTGTATAATAAATTACAACTTCTGTTAATTCATTTGAATTACAGGAAATTAGAAAAAAAGATAAAGCTATAAAAGCTATATATTTATTTAATAAAAATTTAATATTGTTCATATATTTTTTTAATTATATAATTATTAGAATATTAATAGAATGCCTAAGCATATTAAATAGGTCGAAGACCTTAAGGAACAGGTATCAAATAACTGCCCTATTTTGCGTCATTATTTTGTCATTTTACTACCTTAAAAAAAGTCTTAAATAGTTCACTATTTGCGACTTTTTGTAAGTTGTAAAATAACAAACTAATCTATCAAAACGGACATTTATTTAATACCTATTCCTAAATTCCTTTTTCAATATTCCATACCCAGTTTGCTATTACTAATATAAATAGAATTATAGCAAATTTCATATTAATTTTAGAGTTCAGTATTTGAAAAAAGGTTTCTTTTTTGTTAATAATGTCATATAATAGCCAAAAAAAAGCTACTATACTAAAAATAAATACAATTATAGATAACGGGTTTATTAATAAAGCTTTATAAAGATATCCATATCTAAGAAAAATTAATCCACGTCCAGTACCACAAGCTCCACAAGGATAGCCTGTTATATTATGAAAAACACAATAGCTTGTATGATTTGCTTCTGTAGGAAATTCAGCCAAAATAACCAATATATATACAAATACAATAGAAGCTAAAAAAATATAATATCGTAAACGAAATTTAAATTGGTACATTTTATTTCTTAAATTTGATTATGAGAGGATACATAAAAAGCTCATAAGAGCCTAAACTTAACACTTATGAAACATGACTAATTTTCAATTGATATAAGTTCAATTTCAAATATTAAAGTTGAAAATGGAGGAATAACTCCTTTTATACCTCTTTCGCCATAGGCTAATTGATATGGTATGTACAGAATCCATTTAGAACCGGGTTTCATTAGTAAAAGAGCTTCTGTCCAGCCTTTTATTACTCCATTAACTGGAAAAACAGCAGGTTCTCCCCTATCGTATGAGCTATCAAAAACTTTTCCATTAACTAATAAACCTTTATAATGAGTTTTAACCTTATCGGTTTCTTTTGGTTTTTCGCCTGTACCTTTCTTTAAGATTTTGTATTGTAATCCGCTTGGCAAAGTAATTACTCCATCTTTTTTCTTATTTTCTGCAAGATATTTTTGTCCTTCGTCTTTTGCTTTGTTAGAAACTTGTTTATTTCTTTTCATCGAATTTGATTTGACAATATTTTCAGCATCTTTTTCATTTATTAGTGTTTTTTCTTTATTAAAATAGTCATAAATTGCTTTAGCAAAAACGACTTCGTTTACAGAGGGAGTATTATTAGTTTCCTTTATAAATTTGGCAATCAGTACACCATAACTATAGCTCAAAGAATCTAATTCTGTTTGTACTTTCGATTTCTGAATTGCTTTTTGAGCAGAACATGACATTAGTACTAAAAATATTAAAATTGGAATTGATACAAATAATGTTTTTTTCATAAATGAAATAATTTAGATTAATAAAAAAATATAGAACTTCGACCTACTTAATGTTGCTTACGCATGAAATATACTCAATTATTTTGGCAAGTTTCAAATTCCATATAGGATTCGTTAAAAAATAACTTTCCGATTTGTTTTTTGTAAGATACTTATATTTAGGTGTAAACCAATTAGTAATTCGTAATTTATAATTCGTCATTTCCCTAACAGTATGAAAAAGTAAGTACCAATTTTATTACAAAAATATAAAAAGAAATAAAGAATTTATTAAAAAAAAGTTTTTTATTGGAAAATAAATTCTATATTAATCATTTTTAATCAATTAATATTCTATGTTATGAAATAAAAATGAAAAGTTAAAAAAAGTGTAATGGTTTGAATGAATTTGAAGTAAAAAAAAACTTTTTTTTATTGATTACAAAATTATTCAAGTTTAAAAAAACTCATATAATCAGATAGTTTACATATATTAAAATTTTTGATAAAAGAATGCAAACACTATCAAACCACTACAAGATTAGAATTGTAACACTCCTGCTTTTCAGGGGGTGATGGTCAAGCTGCAAAAGTTTTCATCATTATATGTGATTGTTTTCTGAAAAACTATGATTTTGTTAGTCTGAAATTTTAATTACATATTGCAAAATATTTTAGTACCTTTACAAATTAGAATAAATTTTAAATATTATGAAAGATAAAGGAAGTAAAGAATTAAGAGACAGCCTTATAGATGTTGTTGAAAAACAGATGAGAGATAATACTCCACCTGAAACCAAGCAAACTTTTAATCGTTTATTATCAGAAGGATACAGTGATTACGATGCTAAGAAATTGATAGCTGCAATAGTATCAGCCGAAATATTTGACGTTATGGAATCTCAGAAAGAGTTTGATAACGACAGGTTTGTTAAAAGGCTGACTAATCTTCCGAATATGCCTTGGGAGTAAATAAGGTCTTCTACCTATTTAATATAGCTTATGCATTCTTAAACAGGTCGAAGACCTTATTAGAAAAATATACAGACCTTATTCAAAAATAAGTTCACCAATATTTACAACTTCTTTTTTATTTGATAATCTCATAGTTATAACTTCTTTTTTCTCATTCTTTTTTCCATAGTTTGTATATAGTTCAAGATAAATTGTAGTTGGACCACTTATTCGTTGAGCTGAGGAGCCATAATAATTTGCTTTAATTTTATACTTTCCTTTGATAGCATTTTTAATTATAAATTCTTCTGGTCCATAGCCTCTTGTAAAGTCATTAGACATATGTCCGCCTGTATATGTTAGTTTATGCGAATAAAAACATATTACATTATATGGGTCAGTTACCCATAAATCCATATCCGAATTATCAGTATCCCAGTTTAATACAACTCTTACATCTGTTGGCAGGTTTTTTAATAAACGTTTATCTATTTGCTTAGTTTTAACTTTTTTGTTAGCACTTGCAATTATTTTGTTCATCTCAAAAGTTAAAATTTCTTCTATGCCCGGAAAACGCCTATCCCATGTTTTTTTAATCGAATTATATAAAATATCAATAGCTTTTTGGTGTTGCTTATCAGCAGCAAGACATAAAGCCAAATCACGATACGATTGGGGTTCTTCTGTTCTGATTTTAAGAACTTCATTATAAATATAAATTGCAAGTTTATAATATTTGAGTTGTTCAAGGCGATGTGCCAATATTCTCAATAGTTCATGGTTTTCCAATTCGAGTTCTGCAATATTTGATAAAACTCGTAATGCAAGTTCCTGTTTGCCTTGTTTTGCAAAATAATTTGATACATCAAGAAAAAACGAAGGAGTTGTCTTGTATTTCTTTTTTAATTTTAAATATACTGAATACACTTCCTGTTTACTGGCTTTTTTTATTTCGGTCATATATGGTGTTTGGGGATCCCATGCATTTAGTTTTATACTACTTTTTCGCCTATTTCCTTTTTTCTTTGATTTATTCTTTTTATCCACTACAAGCATTACATCTTCCTCATCATCTTCTGGTCCACCAATATAAACCGATTCTATTATTACTTCTTCACCTTCTCCAGACTCAATATTTTCGACCATCCTGATTTCTGATGTTGAATCGCTTAAAGTTTTATTAGTTTTCACATCTACTATTTTATCTTTTCTAAATTTTGTGTGCCACCATTTTATACGATTTTCATATAGTTTTGCGACTTTATCAATTTGGCTTATTTCAAATTTTGTTTTTTTTAATCTTTTGTTTTCAACAATTTCAAAGTATTTTTTTTGTAATTCCTTTGGCGGTACAATTTCGTATTGTACATAATCTTCCAATCTATCGAGAATTATCAAAGAAGTATTTCGAGTTACAATGCTATACTTTTTACCTGTTTTTACAATTTCATCTTTATTTTTTTTATACATTAAATCTAAGTCTTCAACTTTTTTGCTTGCCCAAATACGTTGTATCAAATTGCTTTCATTAATAATATTATTTTTATCAAGTTGAACACTTACAGTTTCCATAATTTTATTTCCAATACCAAAATTTATTTTGATTTTAGCTTTTTTGCTAATAAGCTGTCCTGTTATAGAAAAACTTTTATCAAAAGTTGATGGTTTATTTGGATAAATATCGCTTATATTTTTATTATCATATTCGGCAGAAATAAACTGATAGCTTTGTTTCGATAATATGTCAATAGCCTGTTTTGTAGTTGTTTTAGTTAAATTAATATACTGCCCTCCCGAACTTAATGCTATATATTTAAGATATGAAAAATCAGCCGATTGTACAGAGCTTATTACATTTACAGGTGTTTTGTAAGTAATTACTTCGGCTTTACCAAAATTTGAAACTCCATCGGAAATCAAAATAAATTCATCACATTTATATTTATTCAAATCAAGAATGCCAAGCTGAGTCGCTCCATCGTAATTAGGATTTTTAAGTTCGTTTTTAAGTTTAGTCCAATTCCCATTTATAACCGAAAATTTTTTGTTTGTGTGAATATCATTACTAAAACTTATTAATTGAACTTTCAGATTTTTGATTTTTTTAAAATACTCATCTAATACTTTCAATTCTTTTAGAGTATCTTTTTTTTCGAGCGATGCCGAAACATCATATAATAGACATATTTTTTTAGGAAGTTGTTTTATCTTGTTTTGTTTTTTTACCTTAATATTTATATAAAAATAATCATTATCTGTTGATTTATTGGTTTTTTCTACAAATGCCTTGTATATGTTTTTTGTTACAGGAAGTACAAAGCCTATCTGCTTGTTGGCAATATAATTTGTAAGCTCTTTTTTTGCTAGATAGTTTTGTTTATATTGTTTAAATTCAAAGTTTGACAGCTCGTTTTGTTCTAATACAGGTTTTACTTTTTGCATAAAAACTTCAAGCTTTATACTGAATTTGTCAAGCATTTGTTTAAACTGTAAAGGCAAAAGATAAAGATTACCCGATTTTACTGTCAATAGTTCTTGCTCATAAGCAATTACTATACGCTTGTTTCCTTTTGCAGGAATAGGATAAACTCTTGTTTTAAAGTTATTTCCTTTTGTTTTTTCTAACAATCCGGGGTCAATATTTTTTCTTACAATTGCTTCAAAAACTTTTTGTCCTTTTTGTTTTTCAATTGGAACAGCTTCTCTTAGTTTTCCGTTTACGTCCATCGCAAAACGTGTAACTGTCTGTCCTTCACCCAATGGAAAATTTAATTCACCTTCGAGAATTCTATCGGTTTTGTTTTCAAAATTCATATACATTGTAGTACGTGAAATATTGCCAACAACTTCAACAGTAATATTTAATTCATTCATTCGTAAACTCTCTTTTTTTCCGTCTTTATTTTTTATCATAATAGTAGGAATTGTATCAAGAGGTTCTGGAAGTTTGTCAAACTGACTTTTTTCAAAAAATATATTATTATCGCTTTTTTGAATGGAATTTTTATAATTTTTAAAAGCAAAAAATGATATTAAAACTATTATTGCTACAAAAAATATTATTACTTTATTTTTCATTTTATTTAGAGTTTAAGGTCTTAGACCAATTTAATATTGTTAATCAGTAAATTACAATAACACAAGACTTACATATAGGCAATATAAAAAGGTTCGAAGAACCAAAATTATTTATGCTTAAGCAACATAAAAAGACTCGAAGAGTCAAAAAAAACTTTTTAATTATGGAATAAAAAAACAAATTGTATCATATAAATACAACCGTGAATATATGAGTTGATAAAAGTAATTAAATTAATTAAATAATAAAATTATGAAAGCGAAAATATCATTATTATTAGTAGTTATATTTCTAATAGGATTTGAAATGAGTATCACATCACAAGGAAAAACTAAGTCAAAAATACAAATAGCTCTTATACTTGACACAAGTAATAGTATGGATGGTTTGATAAATCAAGCTAAAGCCCAATTATGGAAAGTAGTAAACGACTTAGCTCTTGCAAGATACAATGGCGAACGTCCAACACTTGAAATTGCTCTTTATGAATATGGAAACGATAGATTAACAGCATCAGAAGGTTATATTAAAATGGTAGCTCAACTGACAACCGACCTTGATAAAATATCGGAAGATTTGTTTGCTCTAAAAACTTATGGTGGAAATGAATATTGTGGACAAGTTATTCAGTTTGCTACTCGCCAATTAAATTGGAGCAAATCGAACAAAGATTTAAAAATGATTTTTATTGCAGGAAACGAAGCTTTTACGCAAGGTGATGTTAATTATGTAACTTCATGCCAAAACTCAATTGCAAAAGGTATAATTATTAATACTATTTTTTGTGGAAACCACCAAACCGGTATTAACACAAAATGGAAAGATGGAGCAGATTTGGCTGACGGAAAATATATGAATATTGACCAAAATGTAAAAGTAGTTTATATTAATTCGCCATACGATAAGGATATTGTAAAACTAAATAGTAAATTAAATACAACATACATATCATATGGTAACAAAGGTCAAAAAATGAAAGAACGACAAAGTATTCAAGATGATAATGCTTCAACGTTTGGTGCTGTTAATACTGTAAACAGAGCTGTTTCTAAAAGTTCGGGTAATTATAAAAATGTTAAATGGGATTTGGTTGATGCTTTTGATGAAGACGAGGCACGTGTTACAAAGTTAAAAAAAGACCAACTACCCAAAGAAATGAGAGGAATGAGCAAAGATGAAATGAAAAAACATATTGCAAAAAAGAAAAAAGAAAGAACTCGTATTCAAAAAAAAATACAAGAGCTTAACAAAAAACGAAACAAATATGTTAGCAAAAAACGTAAAGAAATGGCTAATGATAATACTCTTGATGCTGTTCTGCTAAAATCGGTTAGAAGTATTGCTAAATCGAAAAATTACAAATATATTGAAAATTAAGGTCTTCGACCTTTTTAATGTTGCTTACGCATAATATGTGGCTACCCACGTAAGGTTGGATACTCTTGTTTTTCAAGCAGTTTAAACCATAAATCTAAAGTGAACCTTTGTAAAACTTTGCGAAACTTTGCGTCAAACTTTGTGCAACTTTGCGGTTAAAAAGCGTCTAACTTAAACTGGTAGCCAAATATGCTAAATAAGTTGAAAAGTTAAAAATTAAAATAAATAAAAATGAAATATTTAAAAAGAATTATATATATAATACTAACTTTAATAATACCGATTCAAGTATTAGCTGGAGGCATTATAATAGTATCTCCTTCGGGCACAAGTACATGGGTTTCGCCACGATTTAATCCGTATACTTTAGAATCAAGGTCGATTAAAGTAGATGTTAAAATAAACGGACAATATGCCAAAACAACTATCGAACAGGTATTTTATAACCCTTCAAGTAGAAATTTGCAAGGATATTTTTTATTTCCTGTTCCTAAAGGTGCTGTAATCAAAAATTTTTCGATGAATATTAATGGCAAAATGATGCAAGCCGAATTACTTGATGCCAAAAAAGCAAGAAAAATATACGAAGATATAGTGCGAAAATCGCTTGACCCTGCTTTATTAGAATACTCTGAACAAGCATTGTTTAAACTCAGAATATTTCCTATTGAAGCAAGAAAAGAAAAAAGAATAAAAATAACATATACCGAAGTTTTAGACAAAGATAATAATACAACTGAATATCAATTTCCTTTAAACACAAAAAAATATTCGGCAAAACCATTGCATAATGTTGCAATAAAAATTGACATTGAATCTAATTCTAAAATTAAAACATTATATTCGCCATCTCACGATGTTGAAACTATTAGAAAAAGTGATAATAAAGCAGTTATCGGTTTCGAGGCTAAAAATGTAAAACCTACTTCTGATTTTAAATTATATATTGGTTATGATAAATCAAAAATCGGTATGTCCTTACTGTCTTACAAAGGACAAAGTAATAATGGATTTTTTATGCTCAATATTAGTCCGGGATTAATAAAACAGCAAGACAAAATTGTGAGTAAAGACATAACTTTTGTACTTGATGTATCGGGAAGTATGACTGGCGAAAATATAAAACAAGCAAAAAATGCTTTAAATTTTTGTATTGATAATCTAAATAAAAAAGATAAATTCGAAATAGTAAAGTTTTCGACCGAAGCCGAAGCTTTATTCAAAAAACGAGTTGTTGCTAATAGTTCAAATATTCAACAAGCAAAAACATTTATAAAAAATATAAGAGCTATTGGCGGAACAAATATTGCCGAAGCTTTTGAACTTGCTTGTAAAGAAAAACAATCGGCAGATAGACCGCATATGATAATTTTTATTACTGACGGTAAGCCTACAATTGGCGAAACTAATGAAAGTAGATTGGTGAAACAAATTATTAAAAGCAATTCGGAAAGTACAAGAATTTTTACTTTTGGTATAGGCGATAATATTAATACTCATTTGCTTGATAAGATTACAAAAGAAACCAAAGCTTACAGAAGCTATATAGCACCAAATGAGGATATTGAAATTAAAATTTCTAATTTTTACAATAAAATTAGTTCTCCTATTCTGACAGATATTAAACTATCATTTGGTTCTGGTGTAAGAGTAAACAAGGTTTATCCAAAAGAATTGCCTGATATTTTTAAAGGCTCATCAATTACAGTTTTGGGTAGATTTAACAAAACAGCAGGTACAACTATTACCCTCGAAGGAAAAGTAAATGGGCGAACTGAAAAATTTACTTATAAAGCCAAATTTAATCAAAATAGTGAATATGATTTTATTGCACCTCTTTGGGCAACAAGAAATGTAGGCTACCTTCTTGACCAAATTAGACTAAATGGCACAAACAAAGAACTTGTAGACGAGGTTATTTCTTTATCTAAAAAGTATGGTATTATAACTCCATATACAAGTTACTTGATACTTGAAGACGAAAAAATAAATATAACAAGACGTAGAATACCACGCGAAAGGGTAATATTTAACAGTCGTTTTGCACGAACCGATAACTTTATGGACGATAACGAAGAAGAATTTAATAATCTTGGAAAAAAATCTGGAAGAGGAAGTATTCAATCAAGTTCAGAAGTGCAAAATCTTAACAAAGCCAAGAAGCTTAAAGATATAACTCAGGGCAGTTCACGTATGGTATATGTTGATAAAAATGGTAATACACAAAATTTTGCAAAACAGGTAAGAAATATACAAGGCAGAGCTTTTTATCAAAACGGAAAACAATGGACTGATTTATACGTACAAAAATCAAAAATCAAAAAATTCGATAGAATAAAGTTTGCCAGTAAAGAATATTTTGCACTTATTAATAATTCACCAAAAACAGCAAGATATTTATCATTAGGACGAAATGTTAGATTTGTTCATAACAAAAAACTTTATGAGATATATGAATAGGAATGAGAGGAGTTAAAAACTGGTTCTTCAAGTTTTTTTAAGCACAAATTTATTTTTGCTTTTAAATTAACTGATAATCAATATATAGTAAAACTATTTATGCGTAAGCAGTGTTAAAAGGCTCAAAGAGACAAGGTGGGCTTATAAAAATTAATAAATTACAACAATATTATTAGTTCTAATTTTACTCTTTTTTTTATTGTATTGCTTTGCCCTTACAGGGCGTTTCTGCTTACGAACACACTCATACATAGGTCGTTGCCCTATGTTAATGTTTATGCCCTTTCAGGGCTAAAAAATTCTACTAACGAAATAAAAAAACATTTTAGTTCTACTTTACGAACTTAAAAGATACTAAAAATAAGATGTTTAGCATTCTTTAGTTCAAAAAAATGCTTAGTATTTTGAATTTTTATTTCTCAAGTTTTTTGCCCTGAGGGCATAAGCATTAACATGGGGCAACGCCCTATGTATTAATGCACTCATAAGCAAGAACGCCCTGAAAGGGCAAAAGCAATAAAATACATTGCATAGTTT
>JAOZVK010000523.1 GCA_029938185.1 Bacteroidales bacterium
ACTTTTTGAAATACCGTTTATTATATATCTTGCGTAAGCAACATTAAATAGGTCTAAGACCTTATAAGCAACATTAAATTAGGTCTAAGACCTTATAAACTAATAAAAATACTGTGTAATATGAATAAATTAAAAGTAGGTATTCTTAGAGAAACAAAAAATCCACCAGATATGAGAGTTGCACTTCCACCGAAACAATGTGTGACATTATTAGATAAATTTAAAAATATTGAACTTTACATTCAACCAAGTAAGTTAAGAACTTATACTGATGATGAATATATAGAATTAGGTTTAACTTTAAAAGAAGATATAAGCGATTGTGATATTCTTATTGGTGTAAAAGAAGTTGATATTCCGTATTTAATCCCAAACAAAACATACCTATTTTTTTCACACACAGCAAAAAAACAACCATACAATCGTGAGCTTTTAAATGAGATATTAAAGAAAAATATTAGATTGGTTGATTATGAGTATTTAACAGATATTCATAACATTAGACTTGTTGCTTTTGGACGTTGGGCTGGTATTGTTGGTGCTTACAATGGTTTTCTTGGATATGGGAAAAAGAAAAAATCATATGATTTAGAAAGAGCTTTTGAATGCCATGATATGGACGATTTTTTTAAAGAACTAAAGAAGGTGAAATTAGATACTATAAAAATTTTGGTTTCAGGAGGAGGTAGAGTTGCACATGGTGCAATGGAGGTAATAGAGGCTTTAAATATAAAAAAAGTATCGCCGCAATCGTTTTTAAAAAAGCAGTTTGACGAGCCTGTGTTTGCACAAATAGACCCATGGGATTATACTAAACGAAAAGATGATGATGTTTTTGACCTTGAACATTTCTTTAAACACCCTTACGAATACAAATCAAATTTTTTGAAATATACCAAAGTAACTGATATTTTTATAGCATGTCATTTTTGGGATACAAAAGCACCTGTTTTTATGACCAAAAAGCAAATGAAAGAAAAAGATTTCAAAATTTCGTTAATAGCTGATGTTAGTTGTGATGTAGATGGACCTATTCCTTCAACTGTTAGAGCATCAACAATTGCAGAGCCATTTTATGATTATAATCCAAATCTTGAAAAAGAAACCATAGCATTTAGTAGTGTCGAAAATATTACAGTAATGGCTGTAGATAATTTACCTGGCGAAGCTCCAAGAAATGCATCTATAGATTTTGGTAATGACCTTATAAACAAAATATTTCCTTCACTTTTTGGAGAGGATACTGATGGAATAATTGAGAGAGCTACTATAACAAAAGATGGTGAGCTTTATACAAATTTTAAATATCTTAAAGCATTTTCGGAGGGTAAGGAGTAGGGAGTTAAAAATTAAAAGTTGAAAATTAAAAGTTAAAAATTAAAAGTTAAAAGCTAAAAGTTTATAGTTGTATTCATGATTTGTAAAAACTGTAAATTTTGGATATGGGAACAATAGGTATAAGCAATATAAATGCTCAATGAGCTAAAAAAAAACATTAAACTATTTAATATGTTAATTGATATTATAGAAAAAATTGAGCAACAGCTTAAAAAAGAATTGCCCGGATTGGAGGCACAGAAAAAAATGGCACCAAGCATACGCACTCCCTTTAATTATAATCCAAATCCAGAGGGAGCAAAAAAAGGTGGTGTTTTATTGCTATTATATTACAATAATAATGAGCTATATATACCACTAATTGAACGTGCCGATGATGGTGGTGTACATAGTGGACAAATAGCTTTCCCTGGTGGAAAAAGCGAAACTGAAGATAAAACACTTTTTGAAACTGCAAAAAGAGAAACTTTTGAAGAGATTGGTATAGAACAAAATAAGCTTAGAGTGTTAGGTTCACTTACAGAGTTGTTTATACCAGTAAGTAATTATTCTGTATTTCCAGTTGTAGGATTTTTAGATTCAAAACCTGAATTTATACTTAATAAAAACGAAGTTAAAAAAATTATAGAAGTTCCTCTGTCTGCTCTTTACAACAACTTCTATTCAGAAAATATTATATTAAATAAAATTGATGTTGAAAGACCATTTTTTAAAATTAATAATTATAAAATTTGGGGTGCTACTGCAATGATTTTAAGCGAATTTTTGGAAGTAGTCAAAAGTATTTAATAAAAAATTTACAAATAACTGCTTGTAAGTAATTGACAATAAGTAATTTTGCTTACACCTATTAAACAGCATAATATAAAAAACAAATATCGACCTACTTAATAATCAATGTAAGTAGTCTTAAAAAAGTTTTTCGACATTTATTTTTTGTTAAATTACGTATTATTAGAGTATTAACAAAATACGTAAGCCACATTAAATAGGTCGAAGACCTTAACATCAGAACTCACAAAAAGCGTCAAATTGAACAAAAACAATGGCAAATTAAAATGAAAAATTTATATTGAATATAAGGCAAATCAGGCTACCAGTTTTAAGTTAGTCGCTTTTTAACCACAAAGTTACACAAAGTTTGACGCAAAGTTTCGCAAAGTTTCAAGCTGTGCAATCAAAGTCCGTAAGGACGACAACTATTGTTAAACCACGATGATAATCGTGGTATTAAAAGAACTTATGATATAAAGTCCCTCAAGGGACGAACTATTTTGCTCTATTCCAACAACTATCGTTGTGGGTTTACAATAGTTCGTTCTATCGGACTTTTGATTGCACAGGTCGCAAAGTTTTGCTAATCTTTACTTTAATTCTATGATTAAAACTACTTGAAAAACAAGACTGTCCAACTTCTGACGGGGTAGCCGCAAATCACAAATAATAATTAATTGTGAATTGCCTAAAATGTAGAATATTGTACTGGTTTGTTGTATATTGCCTGTTTAAAACTGTCGGTGTGGCTTAAAGCTGGGTTTATAAAAATTAATAAATTACAAGAATATTATTAGTTATAATTTTATTCTTTTTTTTTATTGTATTGCTTTTGCCTTTCAGGGCGTTTTTGCATATGAGTTCGTTTATGCATAGGGCGTTGCCCCATATTAATGCTTATGCACTTTTAAGGGCAAAAAAACTTACTAATGAAAAAAATAACATTTTAGGAACTAATAAAAAACTTAAATAAGCTGTTTTTGTTCGTATTTTTATAAGACCAGCCCAGGTGTAAACTAATTCGTAATTTATAATTCGTAATTTCCATAATAATATAAGTAATTGACAATTGATAATAAACAATTGATAATTTTGTTTACACCAGAATTACAATAAGTTATAACTTTACAAAGTGTCGATTTTATATGATAACCTACTTAGCATTGGGCAACGCCCTATGTTTTAAATTATGTATATCATACCATTCATGAACTCAACTCAACCATTCATGGGTTTACTATTGTTGATAAATAAAATACAATACACTTTTGTATCATATTAATTAATTAAATAAATAATTATGCAAAAGAAAATTAGTATTATAACAGCTTTTATTTTATTTTTAACCAGTATTGGTATATTTGTTTCTTCGTGTAAACCTGATGAAACAGCACCAAGTTTGGAAGCGAAAAGTATTGAAATAGTTTCAGGTGAAGCTCAAACAGCCCAAATTGAAACAGCATTAACAAATACAATCGTAATAATTGTAAAAGATCAAAATGGTATAGCTTTTAAAGGAGCAAAAGTTACATTTGCAGCAAGCGATGGTTCTGTTTCATCTGCCACAGCAACTACAGATGCTGATGGAAAAGTAAGTATAAACTGGACTCTTGGTTCAACTATTGGAACTCAAACACTTACTGCTACTGCTTTTAAAGCCAATGGTACAACTGCATTGAGTGGCTCACCAATTTCGGTTACAGCTACCGGCGTAGAACCCCTTGTTGCAACAAGTATTGAACTTGTATCCGGTGATAGTCAATCAGCTTTAGCCTCTACTGTATTAAGTAATCCTGTTATTGTGATTGTAAAAGATCAAAATGATGATGCTTTTGAAGGAGCAGTTGTAAACTTTGCTGTAAGCGAAGGTTCTGTTTCATCTACCACAGCTACAAC
>JAOZVK010000092.1 GCA_029938185.1 Bacteroidales bacterium
AACAGGATTTACATGTTTAAAATCCTGTTAATCATGTAAATCCTGTCAAATTATCTATTCCGATGCGTAACTGTCTGTATATTTGAATGTCCTTGATTTTTTAATAATTGAAATAATTCACTGTTACAATTATTAAAAAATTTGCGGTTGTTCAAATCTATCAGACATTTACGCATCTCGTAACCCAAATTTATGAATTAATCAGGTTAAAGAGCCAAATTATATTTGATCGTTTTGTCTTATATAATATTCAATAGCCATTGTCATAGATGGCATTTTAGGTAAAGGTGCTTTGATATCTAACCTCAAGCCAGCATCACGAACAGCTTTTGCGGTTGAGTTTCCAAAAGAAGCTATTTTAGTGTCATTTTGTTCAAAATCAGGAAAGTTTTTAAGTAATGATTTTATCCCTGAAGGGCTGTAAAATACCAATAAATCATAATTAACATCTGATAAATCGGACAAATCACAACTTACTGTTCTGTATAAAATAGCTTTTGAATATTTAATTTTAAGTTTATCCAATTTCTTAGGAATATCAAGTTTATGACTATTAGATAATGGTAATAAATATTTTTCTATTTTATGTTTAAGTATTAAATTTGTTAAATCGTCAAACTTACCTTTGCCAATAAATATCTTTCTTTTTCTGTATACAATATATTTTTGTAGATAGAATGCTATTGATTCTGATATACAAAAGTACTTCATATTTGTGTTTACTTTGATTCTAAGTTCTTCACAAATCCTGAAAAAATGATCAATAGATGTTCTACTATTAAAAATTACTGCTGTATGTTCTAAAATATTTATTCTTGCTCTTCTAAACTCTTTAGCAGGAACAGATTGTATTTGAATAAATTGTCTAAAATCTACTTTTAAATTGTTATTTTTTGCCAAGTCAAAATATGGAGATTTATTATTCTCCGGTTTTGGCTGCGATACTAAAATTTTCTTTATTTTCAATTTTCTTACTTTTTATAAATTGAACAAAAAATAGACTCTTTGAGTCCTTTAAAGGTCTTCGACCTACTTTACTTTATGTTGCTTATGCACGTATATATTAAATTGTGAAACTATTATGCTATATCAAATACAACTTTAATAAATTTAGTCTTCTGTCTACAGTTGGCAGTCTTTACGGCTGTAGACTATCTCTTATTTAAAATAATAATTTAGCAATTTTATTTGTAGCTTCACTACTCTAAATAACTTATGTGTAAATTGAACACAGTATATAAAAAATTTCTTTAATACCTTAATTTATAAATTAAAAAACTAAATAAATAGTTCTGTAAATAATTACCATTGGTAAAATTTCGAGGGCGCAAAGGTACAAAATTAAATATATTATAGAAATACCTTTTAAAAAAATTATTTTAAATGCTCTTAAAACTCTTAAAATATATGATATTATTACTAATAAAATTCCAAGTATTATAACATATTCTCTCAATGATTCACGTATAAATGGAATAGCTAATACAATAGGAAGTAAAACAATTCCTAAAACAATATTATAAATGCTTACAGTATGTAAATATTCTTCTACAATATGTTTTATTCTAAGTACAAATCCAAAGAGTCTGATAATTACAGACTTAAATGTGTATATAGCAAATATTATTCCACTACTAATAAAATACTCTGTTACTATGTTTAATTTAAATTTATCTAAACCATAATATTTATATATCTCAAACAGTAATAAAGCAATATTTAATATAAAAACTAAATACAAAACTAAGGATGCTCTGACTAATAATATATTTCTCTCATTAAGAAGTTTTTTTGATTCATTATAATATATTGACGAAGAAAAAAACTGTGGAATATATTTATTGTAAAAAAGTTTTACAAACGAAAATAAAATTATTGAAACTATTAAAATTCCAACTATTAAATCTGTTGAGCTGCTAAAAATTTTATCTGTTTTTTTTGCTTTTGTTTGTTTATGGTTTTTAATGTTATCTGATAATATTTCTTCACTGTTGATAATTATTTTTGTGTAATCATGTGCATAATCTGGCTTTACTTTACTTAATACAAATCCTACAGTATCTTTTAGATTACTAACAAAATAGCAATATGAGCTAATATCAATACTATCAATATTAAGTTTAATACTATTTAGTTTTGCATAATTAATAATTGATTTAGAATAAATTAACTTATTATTGTGAGGCACAAAATTATTTGAAAGAAAATAATAATATGAAGATAAATCATTATATTTCATATTATTTTCATTATAATTTTTATCAATTAATCGTTGTTTAAAGCTTATTTGTGGTTTTTTGGTGTTTTTATTATTTAAAAATATATATGACGAAATATCAATGTTACGATAGAAGTCATTAATAAATTTACATGAGTCAATCTTGTCATTTTCAAGTATTTTTTTCCATTTGTTATAATAAAAACTACTTACGTCAATGCCTTTTTTGTAACTTATAAAAAAAATTGAACTATCTGTTCTTGTAAATCCAACTTTTTTTGTAAATATAAATTTTAATAATTCTTTTTTGTGAAAACTATCTGAGTAATAAAAACTTGATATATTTATTCCTGAATTATATTTATCTAATAATATATAATTTTTTACTACTATATTTTTCTTTTGTGTTATTAATTGGTATGTACTGTTTGAGGAATTGATATATATATATGATGTTGAATCACTAATATTTAAACTATCAGAAAAATAAACAATATTATTAGCAGTAATATTGTTTATGCTAAACGATATTATTAATACTAAAAACAACTGTTTATTTATATATTTTATGCCCATTTAGTATTTTGATAAAAAAACTGCCAAGGTTTTCGACCTATTGTTACTTATATGTTGTGTAAATTACAAGTAATCCAAAAGTTAATCTTAAAGATTGCTTATTAATGCTATTTCTTTGTAAAATTCTAAAAAATCGTACAAAAATAATACAATTTTTGCATATATTAATACTTTTTTTTTAAAACTTTATTTTAATTTAGTTTATTTTTTAAATCATTTTTCAAAAATATGTTACAATGAGCTACTTATAAAAAAAGAGAAGCGTATTGCTTCTCTTTTTCTAATTAATATATTTTTCTCAAGTTTAGTTAACTGTTCTTATAAGGTCTTCGATTTATTTAATGTTGCTTTAGCATTCTATTAACATTCTAACAATACGCAATTTAACAAAATATAAATGTCCGAAAGACTTTTGTTAAACTATTTAATAAATAATATAAAAACCTTATGTATTAATCTGGGTTCCAAGTTTTTTAACTTTTTTAATTTGGAGTATTACATATACAATAGCTACCCAAACACCTCCTGTAATTCCTACATATAAGAAAAGCATCCACCATGGAATATTTGCTCTTGAACCCCATAAGGCTCTTTCCTCAAGTATATTTTTGAAATGTCTATGCTCACCAATTGTTATTTCTTGTGTAAGTTTAACATCTCCGTATTTATCTCTGTCATTAATTTTTATAGATAATTCAATATTTCCTTTTTCATCTGTTTTTATATCTACAAGTTTTAATGTAGCCAAACCACTTTCATTTGTTTCTATTTCGCCAATTTTCATTTGACCAAAATATCTCTTAACTAAAAATGCAACTGGTACTCCAGCTTTTGAATAAGGAGAACCTGATTTGTCTGTAACACTTGCTTTAACTGAATTTGAAGCTTTATCGAACTCAAATTTTAAACTCAATTTGTCAAGCATATTTTCATCGCCACCTTCTTCAACGGCTTCTTTATTAGCCAACGAACGTATATAGCTAACCAAAGACCATCTTTCTTCATCAGATAATGATTTTTTGAACGATGGCATAGCTCCCATTCCTTCTGTTATTTGGTAATATATGCTTCCATCTTTCATTTTCAAATAGTCGGCACTTCCTACATCTGTTGCGGTGGGAAGTAATGCATTTGCTTTTCCAGGATCTCCGTGACATGATTTACAATTTGATGCATATATTTTTTTACCCGACGAAATGTGCGTGTCACTTGATTCGTGAGGATTTTTTGATTTTTTTGCTTTTTCAGGAATTTTCCATTGTGCCTGACTTGTATATGCAATAAAAAGAAATCCAAATAATAATAATGTAATTTTATTATATTTCATCAGTAAATAATTTAGTTATTGTTTTTTATTATTAAATATTCATTCTACTGTTTTAGGTCTTAGACCTATTTTTAATGTTGCTTACGCATGATATGTAATTAACATTTTTCTAACAAAATTTTTTATAAATAATTAAATTTTAAGGTGTAAACCAATTCGTAGTTGCCGTTTACAGCCTTATGTATAATAAATAATTTTTTTTGTATGAGTGTTTAATTACA
The DNA here is from genome assembly GCA_029938185.1 of Bacteroidales bacterium. Taxonomy (GTDB): domain Bacteria; phylum Bacteroidota; class Bacteroidia; order Bacteroidales; family JAOZVK01; genus JAOZVK01. Next base: position 4,343 of record JAOZVK010000092.1, read on the forward strand.
TAATACCAATTCAGTATAATTCTATTTTGTTAAATCTTCTTGATTAACTCCTTTTTCTTCTGCTACTTCCCAAACAGGCATAACAGGGAACAATTTTGCTAAGATTGTAACAACTAATAAAGCACCAGCTATTGAGCCTAATGTAATTCCCCACTCAACCCAAGTTGGCCAATATGTATGAAAACTTTCGGGAACATTTTGAATAGGTAGGTGTGGATGTTTCATTGTTGGGACAACAATTATATATCTCTTGAAAAAAGCACCAATTATAACAAAAATTGATATTATCATAGCAGGCATGGGTTTTCGTCCTTTTTTAAATAATAATATTATCATTGGTATAATCATACCACCTAGTTGAATAGCCCAAAACATTAGTGCATCGTGTCCTACAAATAATTCTCTTAGATGAATATCATCTCCGGATTTCATTTTATAACCTGGTACCAAATATTCATTTATATTGAAGTATAAATAAACTAAAATTACTAAAACCAATAGCTTTGACATTTTGTCAAAATGAAAATCAGTAATATATTCTTTTAGATTATATTGCTTTTGAAAAACAAACATTGCAAGTATAACTGCCGCAACACCACTTACAAATGCACCTGTAACGAAGTAGGGTCCAAATATTGTTGTGTCCCAGCCTATTCTTGGTGTCATTGCAAACAACCACGAAGTAACTGTATGTATTGCTAAAGCAACTGGAATTATAAGTATAGCCAAAATACGTATTGATTTATGTATTACATGAAACTGCTCGGGAGTTCCTTTCCAATTGAAAGATAGTATTTTATATATTTTTTGCTTCCATTTTGGCGAGTCAGTCATTCTAACTCTAAGCATTGCTGCATCTGGAATTAATGGTAGTAAGTACAACAATATACTTATCACAACATATGTTGTAACAACTGTTACATCCCAAAAAATTGGAGATTGTGGTCGTGCATGTATAAATACATTTAATAGTCGCTCGGGGCGACCCATATCGAATACAATTATTAGTCCTGCCCACATTGCAAATGCAATTGCAATCATCTCGGCAATTCGAGCAATAGGTGTTATCCATTTTATTTTAAGCAGCCCCAAAACTGAGCTAATAAGCATACCTATGAGTGCTGTTGCAACAAAAAATATAAAACTGGAGATATATAATCCCCACGATATATGATCGCGCATAGCTGTAACGCTTAGTCCTTCGCTAAGCTGGACTCCGTAAGCTACACCTGCCCAGACAAGTAATGATACTAAAACAAGAATCCATACTAAAAAGCCTTTATGATTTTTTATTGGTCCTATTAAATCATTTTCTATTTTAGTTAACAGACTCTTTGATTCTTCTTTTGATAATGAATCAGCCATATTTAAATAGTTTTTATAAAATTGGGCTCTTCGAGCCTTTTAGTGTTGCTTACGCATAAACAAACTTGCTATTTTTGATTTTATGTTAATTGAAAAACAAAAAGATTAAGTTTGTGCGTAAATAAACTTTAAGAGCCTAAAATTGCTAAGTTTTTAAAATATTATTATATAAATTAATTATAAAAGTTGGCTCTTTGAGCCTTTTTGCGTTGCTTACGTATAAATATTTTTATGACACATAAAATAATAAAAATAAGCTTGTGCGTAAAGAAACTTTAAGAACCTCTTAAAAGGATTACTTTTTATTAGTGTTTATCGTCATCTAATGTTTTTTTACCTTGATACTCAAACGGAAATAATCTGTTTTTGGGTGGTAAATAATAAACACTTGGTTTTGTTCCTAATTCGGGTAATATTGTATATCCAGCATTATCTCTAATTAAATCGCTAAATTTAACAGTTTCTTTTGATGAACCATTAGTTACAGCATCTTCATTTAAGTCGCCAAACCAAAATACCGAGTTTGGACATGCTTCAACACAATATGGTAATTTGCCTTCTTTTAGCCTATCTGCGCTAAATAAACATTTAGATACTGTACCGCGTTTTTGAGGAACATTTAGTTCAATGTTATACTCTTTATCAGCAAATTTTTCTGCATTTATTGGTTCTGACCAATTAAATATTCTTGCTGAATATGGACATGCTGCAATACAAAAACGACAGCCAATACATCTTTCGTTGTCTATCAAAACTATACCATCGCCTCTTTTAAAAGTAGCATCAACAGGACAAACTTTTGTACATGGCGGATTGTCACAATGTTGGCATAATTTGGGCATAAAATATGGAGCTGTATTTTTCTCATCTTGCATCCTAAGTATATTGATGTGATACTGCTCTGATGGTTTTAGTTGATGTGCAGTTGAACATGCACCTACACAGCGTTTTGCATTTCTACATTTAGCTAAATCTATAACCATAGTCCATTTTCTGCCTTTTATACCATCTCTATCACCACCTCCAAGCATTTCATCGGTTTTGTCGCCAAGTGCTTTTAGGTGTGATGTATTTACTTCCATCACTTCACCCTTAGTAGTCATTACTTTAGAGGTTTCATTTGTTTCAGCTTTTGCATCTGTTAATGACGATAATAAGCCTCCACCAATAACTGTTCCTGTTCCTAAAGTTAAGCCTAATTTTAAAAAATCTCTACGTGATGTACTTTTATTAGCTTTTTTTTCCTTTTTATCTTTTTTCATTAGCTAATTCTTATTTTAGTTACTAATTTTTTTGTAGTAATTATATTTAATCTCTTAAAATATTTAATTATGTTAATTTGTTAAATAATAACTTATTAATAAATAAGTGACGATTTTAACATTTCTAAAAAACAATCAAATGTATAAAAATAAAAAATATAAATTTATTTTTTCATAAATATTAGGCTTATACTTATTTAGATTTGTTAAAAACTGCATGTTTCACAAAAGTATACAAGTGCTTAAATATATTATAAATAAAATACATTAATTTAGAATATTATACACACAACTTATGATTATGTTATGTTTTATAACATTTTGTAAATTAGTATAAATGAAAAAAAATAATCAAAAATGCAAAATAATGAACTTTTTTTGAAGTTGTTTTAAATCCAAAATGTTAAAAAACAAAGTTTCATTAAAAAAAGTATATAAATGGGACTCATTTATATTTTTTTAATTATTTAGAATAAAATAAAATTATTAACTTTGTTCAGTATTTTAAAAAAAACGCAATATTATGAAAAAACAAATAACGACAATGCAAGCATATAATCAGTAAATTACCTTAATAGAAAGCGTGAATTTTTTGTTAGAATACTTACATCTAATACTATATTCTAAACGGTTATGGAAATGACGAATTCTAAATTACGAATTGGTTTACACCTAAATATAAGTATCTTACAAAAAACAAATCGGAAAGTTATTTTTTAACGATTCCTATAGTTTTAACATTAACAAACTGTTATCAATTATTAATCAAAGCATTGTATCATTGAATAATTGTATCATTGAATAATTGTATCATTGTATCATTGAATAATTGAATCATTGAATAATTGTATCATTGTATCATTTAAAGTAAATCTACAAACTATATCAAATATATGGAAACACCAATACATGAAACTTTGTCAGATGTAATAAAACAAGTTCTATATAAAAAGCGAAATAAAAAAGCCCGCAAGTTGTTTTTGCAAGCAACAAAAAAACTCAAACCAGATAGTTGTATAGTTAAAGTTGGTTGGCGGTCTGGTGAATATATATCCTTTGATTGTTATTTTGAAAAGAATGGAAAAAATGAAATCTTTGCCGAAATTGAAAAAGGAATTAAGAATCATGATGAGATTAAGCATTTTATTTATGGTTTAAACCCTAAGGTTTTTCACTATAATCCTAAGATGATTTTCGATGAAATAAAGCCGAATCAATTATATTTAGCATTTAAACTTATTGGAAATGTCTAAGCTTAAAAATAAACAAATATGCAGTAAATGCAAAAAACTATTTTATTGCGATGACCATCACATTTTACCAAAAGGAATTTTTGGAGATGGAGAAGCAAAACCATTATGCAAAAAATGTCACTATGAATTTCATCGTTTCTTGGGTTTTAAATATTTGCGAAAGAAGAATAAACAACCTGCAGAATTTTATTTAAGAAAATATGCTACTTGGTTGATAAGCGTAATTATTATAGGCATTTCTTTAGGTTTATATCTAAATTAAAATTTATGAAAAAACAAATAACGACAATGCAAGCATATAATCAGTAGATTACCTTAATAAATAGTGTGAAATTTTTTGTTAGACTACATACATCTAATATTATACTCTAAACGGTTATGGAAATGACGAATTCTAAATTACGAATTGGTTTACACCTAAATATAAGTATCTTACAAAAAACAAATCGGAAAGTTATCTTTTAACGATTCCTATAGTTTTAACATAAACAAACTGTTATCAATTATTAATCAAAGCATTGTATAATTGTATCATTGTATCATCGAATAATTGTATCATTGTATCATTGTATCATTGTATCATTTAAAGTAAATCTACAAACTATATAAAATATATGGAAACACCAATACATGAAACCTTGTCAGATGTAATAAAACAAGTTGTATATAAAAAACGAAATAAAAAAGCTCGTAAGTTATTTTTACAAGCAACAACAGAACTCAAACCAGATAGTTGTATAGTTAAGATTGGTTGGGTATCAGGGAAATATATATCATTTAATTGCTATTTTGAAAAAAACGGTAATAGTGAAATATTTAACGAAATAGAAAAAGGTGTTGAAAATCAAAATGAAATTAAATCTTTTATTTATGGACTAAATCCTAAAATTTTTCAGTTTTATCCAAAAATGACTTTTGATGAAATAAAACCAAATCAGTTGTATTTAAGATTTAAACTAAAACGAAATGTCAAAATTAAAGGATAAACAGATATGTAGCAAATGTGGACAATCATTTTATTGTGATGACCACCATATTTTACCCAAAGGAATTTTTGGTGATAATACGACTGAACCACTATGCAAAAACTGTCACTATGAATTTCATCGTTTCTTGGGTTTTAAATATTTGCGAAAGAAAAATAAACAACCTGCAGAGTTTTATTTAAGAAAATATGCTACTTGGTTGATAAGCGTAATTATAGGCATTTCTTTAGGTTTATATCTAAATTAAAATTTATGAAAAAACAAATAACGACAATGCAAGCATATAATCAGTAGATTACCTTAATAAATAGTGTGAAATTTTTTTGTTTTTAGGAATGTCCTTATAATTTATTAATTAAAAATATACCATGAATATAGAAATAATACCAGCTATTGATATAATAGATGGAAAATGTGTAAGGCTAAGTCAGGGAGATTATAATAGGAAGAAGATATATAGCGAGAACCCACTAAATATAGCAAAAGAATTTGAATCTATAGGAATAAAACGATTACATTTGATAGATTTAGATGGAGCAAAAGCCAAACATATTGTTAATCACAAAACACTCGAAACAATTGCATCAAAAACAAATCTAATAATAGATTTTGGCGGTGGTATAAAAAGCGACAATGATATACAAAAAGCCTTCGATTATGGAGCAGATATGGTAACTGGTGGCAGTATAGCAATAAAAAGTAGAGAAACATTTTTGAAATGGTTACAAAAATATGGTAGTGATAAAATAATACTTGGGGCAGATATTAAAGACAATATGATAGCAATAAGTGGTTGGCTCGAAATTACTGATACTGATATTTTTAGCTTTTTAGAATATTATACACAAAAAGGTATAAAAAATGTTTTATGTACAGACATTTCAAAAGATGGTATGCTTGCAGGCACTGCTGTTGAAATATATGACAGTATAAACAAAAGCTTTGATAACATTAACTTAATTGCAAGCGGTGGAGTATCTTCCAAAAAAGATATTGAGGATTTAGAAAGTATAAATATAAAATCGGTTATAGTAGGAAAAGCTATATATGAAGGAACTTTTAATCTTAAAGAATATATGTCAAAAAACTAATAAACACATAGACTAAGTAGTCTAACAAAAATTCTCAGGTATCTATTTTCTTTCAATTGATTATGTGATAGCAGTTTATAAAAATGCGTAAGGCAATTTATAATTAGCCAATTTGCATGCAGGTATTTTAAGCTTTAACAATTCATAAAATGCGATAATATCGGGAGTATTTGAGTGTTTTTTGAAGACATTGAGGAAATGACGAATTATAAACTACGAATTACTAATTGGTTTACACCTAAATATATGTATTTTACAAAAAAATCAGAAAGTTATTTTTTAACGATTCCTAAAGGTTAAAATAACAAGTACAAATGGTTAATTATTATTTGTGATTTGCCTAAGCCACATTAAAATAGGTCGAAGACCTTAATCAGTATTAAAAACCAAACTACCCCCTCGTGTCTTGTTGTTTATGAAGACAGTATAATAGAATACATTAAATGTACTAAATTAGGTTAAGGTTTTTACATATATAAAAACATTACAAGTTATTAATCAGGATATTGTACCATTGTATCATTGAATAATTTAACCATTTAAAATATATGTATAAGAATCATAACTGTTGTTAATGCTATTTTGCAAAATAAATTTATTTTCATATTTTTTATAAAATAATTATTTACTGAAATACAGTTAATTATAAACCATGTTTAGTCAATTATAAAATAAGATAAATCATATATATTTTTTTTTCAATAATTAATTGATATTTTTACACTCTAAGATTATTAAAAAAGCATAAGTATCTTATTAGAATATTTTAATATAAAACATTAGTATATGATATTATTAAATCCAAAAAAATACAATAGACAATATCCAGATGAAATCTCGAAACAAATAATGTTAAAAACCATTGAGTTTTTTGAAAATAAAGGAAAAGCAAAAGTAAAAAAAGATGACCACGATAGAGTTTGGTATAAAGACTTTCTTGATTTTATTAAAGAAGAAAAAATATTTGCGGAATTACTAACTCCAACTGGTTATGGAAGTTCAAGCTCTCGTTGGGACACGTGGCGAAATCAAGGATTCAATGAAATACTTGGTTTCTATGGTCTACCATATTGGTATACTTGGCAAGTATCAATATTAGGATTAGGTCCGATTTGGATGAGCAAAAACGAAAAAGCAAAAGAAAAAGCTGCTAAATTACTGGAAGAGGGTGGGATTTTTGCATTTGGATTATCTGAACGCGATCATGGAGCCGATGTTTATTCGACCGAAATGAATCTTAAAAAAGGTGATGATGATAATTATATAGCTAATGGCTCGAAATATTATATAGGTAATGCAAACGAAGCCGAAATGGTTTCAACTTTTGGAAAAATGGCTGAATCGGGTGATTATGTGTTTTTTACCGCAAATTATAAAGACAATAAATACGATTTAGTAAAAAATACAGTTAACAGTCAAAACTATGTAGGCGAATATCGTTTGGTTGATTATAATGTATCAAAAGATGAAATTCTTTCGGAAGGACAAGATGCTTGGGATTCAGCATTAAATACAGTAAATGTAGGTAAATACAATTTAGGTTGGGCATCAATTGGTATCAGTACACATGCTATGTACGAAGCTGTTAAACATGCAGCAAATAGAAAACTATATAATATGTATGTTACGGATTTTCCACACGTAAAACGTATATTTACTGATGCTTATTCACGATTAATTTCGATGAAACTATATGCTATGCGAACAGCAGATTATATGCGTTCGGCATCATTGAGCGATCGTCGATACTTATTGTACGATCCTGTTGTGAAAATGAAAGTAACTACTCAGGGCGAAGAGGTTGTAAATTTACTTTGGGATGTTATAGCAGCTAAAGGTTTTGAAAAAGATACCTTTTTTGAAATGGCAGCGAGAGACATCAGAGCATTACCAAAATTAGAAGGAACAGTACATGTAAATGTTGCGCTTATAATCAAATTTATGAAGAATTATTTATTCTTCCCTGCAAAATTTGAGGATATTCCAAAACAAGACCAAGTTGAAAATGATGATTTCTTATTTAATCAAGGTCCAACCAGAGGTTTAGGCAAAATTCAGTTTCATGATTATAATATTGCATATAGTAAGTTTGATTTGCCTAATATTAAAATTTTCATAGAACAAATTGAAACATTTAAAATGACATTGTTTCAAGCACCTGCAACTAAGGATCAACAAAAAGATATTGATTTCTTGTTGGCAATTGGCGAAATTTTCACATTAATAGTTTATGGCCAGTTGGTTCTTGAAAATGCTGAAATATACAAAATTGATAATGATATTATAGACCAAATATTTGATTTTATGGTTCGTGATTTTTCAAAATTTGCACTTGAAGTTCATAATAAAACAATAAGTACAGAAGCTCAAATGGAATTTTGTAAAAAAATGATTCGTAAACCAGCAGTTAATAATGAAAAATACAATAATGTTTGGAATAAATATGTATATCCATTAAAAGATGAATATGAAATGAATTCCTAAGGTTTTGAATCTATTTAATACTGATAGATGAATACTGGTCTTATAAAAATAATAAATTACAAGAATATTATTGGTTCTAATTTTATTCTTTTTTTTATTGTGTTGCTTTTGCACTTTAGGGCGTTTTTACCTACGAATACACTTACACATAGGGTGTTGCCCCATGTTAATGCTTATACCTTTTTAGGGCAAAAAAACTTAAATAAGCTATTTTTGCTCGTATTTTTATAAGACCAGGTTTGCACCCACAGTTTGCTAATGTCCTGCCAACGGGCTTTGGACTTATCGGACTTACACCGTTACAGAACTCACAAAAAGTGTCAAATTTAACAAAAACAATGGCAAATTAAAATGAACGATTTATATCGAATATAAAATGTAGAATATCGAATATTGAATGTAGAACGTATTATACAGAATAATATTCAAAGTAATACTTTAGTTATCATAGAAATATCATATTTCTTACATTCTACATTCAGTATTCTACATTAGGGTTTGTTCATAAAAAAGAACTAATAAATTTTACGCAAAATACGCTAAATGATTGACGCAAAATACGCAAAGTATTAAATCAAGCTTTGCATTTTTTGCGTTTTTTTTCTTTTTGCGGCTTTTGCGTGGAACTTATGTTATAATGATTATTAGGATATTATATTTTTTATGAGCAAACCCTTTATTCTACATTCGATATTCTAAATCTAATTTTTTTAGTTTATGAGTAACTTCCAAGTAAACTTTATTAACTTTTAACTTGCGATTGTTTTGGAAAAAGAGAACTGTTTTTGTGAGTTCTGGAGCTTTGTATTAGAGTTTGTTTTATTTGTAAACACATGCAAGGTTTTATAAATTTTCTATTTCATCAATTGATAATCTAGTTGCTTTTTGTATTTGCTTTGTTGGCACGCCAAGTTGTTTCATCAGTTTAGCACTTTCAAATAGGGCTTGTTTGTTTTTATCAAGTTCTTGTTTGTTTTGTTTAATAATTTCAGCTTGGTCAAAATTATCCTGATATGTTTGTTCAAACT
>JAOZVK010000524.1 GCA_029938185.1 Bacteroidales bacterium
ATTAGCATGATACAAATTTATTGATTATTAACACCCCAGTCGAAGACCTTAGATAAGTAATTAGTGTGTGTCCATAAAGTCAGCAATTTTATAGGTCATGCCTAAAGGCATTTCTGTAATTGGCTTGTTATCAGCCCACAATTACCATCGTGGGTTACCAATAGGTCGTCGCTTTGCGATTTTATTGACTTTATAGATGGACACTAACAATTTTGCTTGTACCTAATAAGCAATATAATATAAAAAGTAAATTATGATTAGTTTCATCATTAAAATAACGATTCTGAGCAACGAAAACTATAAATAGAATTGCTATTGTGATTAATATACTAAATTAGGTTAAAAATTTCACTTTTATAAAAATATTATAAGCTATTTATCAAGATATTGTATCATTGAATAATTGAACCATTGAAAGTATATGTTTTCTTTTCTTTTTTTGATAGTCCACAAAATTAAGTAGTAAATTACAATAAGGGGCTACCAGTTTTAAGTTAGCCGCTTTTTAACCGCAAAGTTACACAAAGTTTGACACAAAGTTTGACACAAAGTTTGACACAAAGTTTCGCTAATCTTTACTTTAATTATATGATTAAAACTACTTGAAAAACATGACTGTCAAACTTTTGACGGGAAGCCTAAAAATCATTTAAGAATAAAGCCATTAAAAATTCAATCAACACCGTTTTGGGCTACACGTATAGTATTGGACATTATTTTATTTTTTGACAGGATTAACAGGATTAACAGGATTAACAGGATTAACAGGATTAACAGGATTAACAGGATTGATTTTTATCCTGTTACGAAATACCTGATAAACAAGACTGTCCAACTTCTGACTGGTAGCCCCGTTTTGTAAGGACTATCGAAATGTAGGCATAAGCTGGGCTTATAAAAATACGAGCAAAAATAGCTTATTTAAGTTTTTTCGCCCTCGAAAGTGCATAAGCTATAAAATTGGATACTTTATTGATGGGTACTGGTTAATATAGTTTTTTTATTATATTTGCTGAAAAATTAATACTAATTAAATGAAATTAATTAAGCTTGCTTTGAGTTATATTTTAATGAGCATAAAAAAACAAGTAATATTTTCAATTATTATTCTGAGTTTTATATTTTTTTTATCAAACTGTGGTATTATATTCTATGGAATTGAGCAAGGTATAGGACAAGTTAGGATAATTCGCAATTCACGTCCAATTAGTGAAGTAATGCAGGATAAAAATTTTCCTGACTCTCTTAAAAAAAAATTATTATTAGTTGAAGAGATAAAAAAATACGCTATTGATTCATTGGGTATCAATAATTCCGAAAATTATACAACAGTATATGACCAAAAAGGTAAACCTTTGGTATGGATTGTTATGGCGAGTAACAAATACGAAATAAAACCATATAAATGGAAATATCCAATTGTGGGAAGACTTGTATATAAGGGATACTTTAAAAAAAAGAAAGCAACAAAAGAAGCAAACAGACTTAATAATAAAGATTTTGATACACGTATTGCGACTGTAAGTGCTTGGTCAACACTTGGATATTTTAAAGACCCAATTTTGTCGAATATGCTTTTGAGAAAAGAAGGAGAACTTGCAAGATTAATAATTCATGAACTAACTCATGCAACATTATATATAAAGGGAAACACACAGTACAACGAAAACCTTGCTTCGTTTGTTGGTGATGAGGGGGCTAAACGTTTTTTGATTTTTAAATTTGGTAAAAACTCAAAAGAGTATAAAGAATATATTGATGAATTATCAGATATACATATGTTTTCGGAGCATATATTGAGAGCTTGCAATGAGTTGAGCAAACTTTATATAACTTTTGATGAAAAGATGTCAGTAAAAACTAAAGATTCGTTAAAATATGATAAAATCGAATCTATAATGTTGGCATTGGATACCATTAAGTTTAATAATTATGATTCATTTACTCATTTGCAACAAAAAAACAAATTACCCAATAATACCTTTTTTGTTAGCTATGTGACATATCATAAGAATATTAATATTTTTGAAAAAGAGTTTGTTGAAAAATTTAATTCTAATTTTAAAAAATATCTTAACTTTCTTAAAAACAAATATCCATCGGTATAAATATTTATATTATATTTGTAAATTCTCAATAGTTAGGAAATTACGAATTATAAACTACGAATTGGTTTACACCTAAATATAAGTATTTTACAAAAAGTGTTTTTATATTTAGATAATTATTTGGGTATGTTTCATAAAACATGCCTAATTTTTTGTAATTTATTAATTTTTATAAGCCCAGTCTTATACTATTTAATAGCAATAGTTTCAATCTCGACCAAAACACTTAGAGGAAGTTCTTTAACTGCAAATGCTGCTCTTGCTGGAGGATTCTCTGAATAATACTTTGCATAAACTTCATTCATTTTTCCAAAATTTTTCATATCTGATAACAAGCATGTTGATTTTACTACATCATTAAATGAATATCCAGCTTCTTCTAAAATTACGCCAATATTTTTCATAACTTGTTCTGTTTGAAGACTAATATCATCTTCAACAACTTCTCCTGTTTCTGGATTTATTGCTATTTGTCCAGAAATAAACAATGTTCCATTTTTTTCTACTGCCTGACTATATGGACCTATTGCTTTGGGAGCTTTTTCTGTATTTATTATTTTTTTCATCAATAAATAATTTAATGTTTATAATTATGATTTTAAATTGTTAATTAACATATTGTTAGAGTATTAGTATAATGTGTAAGCTATATTAAATAGGCTGAAGACCTAAATGCTCTTATTTAAGAATATCAGATGGTAAAACATTCCAAACAAGTTTTCCACCACTTATTTCAGGTAAAAACTTACCATCTATTCTATCTGGTCTAACCCATTTGCATAGAAATCCGACTTTTTCTTCTCGCTCGCAACGATATATTACTCCTTCAACTTCATCAATAGCACCATGCCCACTTTTTTCGATAGAAAGTATAGCCTTATCTATTGCATATGGTTTACCAGTATGAATTAAACGTGGAACTGTAAATCCAAATGGAAGCACACGCTTAATAAATTTATTATAAACCATTTTATTATTCTTAACCATAATATCAAAAGGAACAAATGCTTCATGCTTTAAATTATATCTTGTTCCATGAGCTTGCATTAACCATTCGCCAACTACCCTTTCGCCTTCTTTAAGTAATTCGTAAAATCGTTTTTCATTTTTCTCTACCCATTTTGCAAAATACAGATGTTGTATGTATGGTGATGTTTCGGCTAAATATCCTGCTCGTCCTAATGCTAAAATTTTATCATTTAGTTTTACTACAGAACAATTTGTACCATCAAGCTTTTCTTGTACAATTATCAAATCTTTGTCATCTATAGCTTCTATTGTCATTATTTTTTGCTGCCGTAAACTACAATGTTTATCGGTAGGAGTTACCCGACTTCCTTTGAAATGTAGTATATGACCATATGATTTACGTCCGAGAGGTTTTCGTTCTTTATTTGATATGTTTATATCTTTATTCATTCTTTATTTTATTTTTTGACATGATTTACAGTATTGATTTTTAGACTACCAGTTTTAAGTTAGCTACTTTTTAACCGCAAAGTTATACAAAGTTTGACGCAAAGTTTCGACCTGTGCAATCAAAACTTAATATCACATAAAATACTTTTTATTTGCACAGGTCGAAATATTTTAGTACGTTTGCATAGGTAGACTATCACACTACTGACAACTAAGCAAATGTTTTTATTCAAGTATTTTATTAATTTTTTCAATACTAATTTTTTTAATTTTTGAGATGTCTTCTTTGTTTTTGCCCTCTGATAATAATTTATAAATATCACCTCGTAAATTAGCTTCTTTCTTTTCTTCTTCTGCTTTTCTTCTTCTATTTTTCTCTTTTATAACCTCTTGTTCAACTTTTTTAATTTCTTGTTCAGCTTTTTTAATTTCTTGTTCAGCTTTTTTAATTTCTTGTTCTACA
>JAOZVK010000525.1 GCA_029938185.1 Bacteroidales bacterium
GTTAATTACTTATTTCGCCCAGGCTTCTATTTGTGATAGTCTTGAACGTAAATACACTATGCGACACTATTACCGTAGGCACTGTAGACCAAGCAAATGTTAAGCATATTTGTCTTCTTGTTTATCAGGCAAATTCAAGTTCTCTTGTCTCTTTAATTTGTGTTCTAACTTTGCTAATAGTTTCGATATAACGTTTCATGCGAAATTTAGTCAAATCGCTTAATATCCACGCATGTATTAAATCAATTACAAGAAGTATCGTCTCTGGTGTTAATTCTAAATTAATTACAAGTTCATTAACAAATTGTCCTGATGGTAATTCCGTTTCTTTAATCCATGCTGAAAACTGTATTGAACTTTCTTCGGGTTCTTCCTGAATTATTCTGACACCTTTGTTTAGATTGTCGATTTTGAAATTATAAATCGGATTTCCGTCATAAAAATCGTTCCCAAAACCGTCAGATGTAGCAATATATTCAGAAAACACGTGATTTTCAGGGATTAACAAACTTTTTATTATACTGTCCCAAAAAGCAATATTCTTTTTATAGATAATTTTATCGTCAAGAAAATTTTTAAATATATACTGATTCATAATTTTGGTTTTTATTCGTTTGTAAAAGCTGTTCCCTTTTTTATTTCAATATCAACTCTTTCGTGTTCGGTATCGGCAACCATATATGTTTTGCTGATAATTTTATCAACGACTTGATAAGGTCCGTTTTGAATAAAACGCATTGCTTTTTTAAATGCTCGTTCTCTAATTTTAGCTTCTTTTTTCGGGATTTTATTTTTCAGGTTATCAAGCATTTCGATACCGCTTTTTTGGTTACCGGCTCGTTCTGCGACCATGCTTCCGATGCTTCAAGTTTCTCGCCTTGTGCTTGTAGTCTGCCTCTGTGTTTCATATATGTTTGTTGATTTTGTCTTATAAATTATCAACTAATTGCTGTTTTTTCAATTTGTTGTAATACCTATTTCGTTTTTTAAACATTTTTTCAAAATAATCAATTTTACTGTCCCGATAATCGAAAATGACAGACTTTGTTTTTGAGCGTTGAATTCTGCCGATATATTGTATCAATTTTCCCTCAAAAGCAAATGGATATACTATAAACAGGCAGTCAATATTATCTAAATCTATTCCCTCTCCAAAAAACTGTCCAGTAGATATAATTATTTTGAAATGACCGTCTTTTATTTGTTTAAGTTTTGATTTTCTTTTTGTTTCGCTGTCATCACCACTTAACGTAATAGTTTCAAATTTGTCTTTCAGATACAAATTTAACACATTTATATGAGATTTTCTTTCGGTAAGGACTAAAATTGTTTTTCGTTTTGGAACTTCTATTGTTATGTCCCTTACTATCTGTTGATTTCTATTTGTATCAAAAACTAATATTTGCGAAATAATTTCATATTTATCAACTTTATAATCAAACGGAACAAATAAATCAGTTTCTTTTATGTTAATTTCAAATTTTGATTGCCCAAAATCAGCAAATTCTTTTTGTGTTATTTCATGCAAGATTTCACCAATATACACATAAATTAGTTTTTCGTCATTATTTTTCCTTTTGGGTGTTGCTGTTAACCCATACAGATAATATGAATTGAAATGAATAATGGTTTCCCTGAATGTTTTTGCAGGAATATGATGGCACTCGTCTATTATGATTGTTCCGAATTTATCGGTGTAGTCTTCAATATTTTTCAGTCTTGATAAGGTCTGCATCATTGCAACAGTTATTTGCTTTCCTATCTTCTTTTTACCGCCGCCGATTTGTCCGATATGAGCTTTTGCTATTCCTGTGAATGATTGAATTCTGTCAATCCATTGGTCAAAAAGTTGTTTTCGATGAACTATTATTAATGCAGGTTGCTGTTTCCTGACAATCAATTCTATTCCCAAAACAGTTTTTCCCGAACTTGGCGGTGCTACAATTACACCAAAATCCTTTTTCTCAGTTATTTCAAGTGCTTGTGTTTGATATTCATATAATTCGATTGATGATTTAAGCTTTATTGGGTTATGTTTTTTTCGCTTGTCAGATATTTGATACTGAATGTTTTCTGTTTTGCAAAAATCGACTAATTTACTGACAAAGCCTCTCGGTATTATTATCTCAGTTTCTTCCTCCTCAATGAGTTTGAAGAACATTTCAACCTTATAGACACTTTTCCCTAATTTTTTTTTGATTATCCATTCTGAATTGATAAAGTTCAAATTATCTCTCAGAAATCCAATTACCGGTTTGATTAATTGTATTCGTTTCAGATACAATTGTTTGTCAAATAATATTTCAAGTTTGTCCAGTAATTGTGGTTTTAAGATTATGTTTTGAACGGCATTTTTTCCGCAAACTTGATTATACAATTTGTCAATTGTGTTTTTTGACACTTTCTTTATTTCGCTAAGAAATTGCCACTGATTTTGATACGGTTCTTTTGTTTCTAATGAAAGGAAAGTCGAATTATTATTTTGCAATGATTTACCATTCAAGGGAAGGGCTATTAAATTTCCGTATCCTTTACCCTTGTGAAAATCTTGATTAGGAAAAAGTCTGTCAAAACTCGCTTCTTTCTCAAATTCGGATAAAACCTTTGCTTTTCGCAAAAGTTCAAACAAGATTTCTCGACTTTGTTTTGCAGGTATCTTTTCCTCAAAAAATATCCAAACATGACCACCGTTTCCAGAGCGTGAACGTTCTAAATATGTATCAAGATTAAAATCCAGACATACAGAAATAAACTGTAAACTTTCATTAAGCCAATCTTTTTTGTCAAAGTCGGCGGCAATAAAATATGAAGTATTGTCTTCTAATAAAGGATAAATTCCGTGTGTATAATTTCCTTTTAGATGTTCAATTACAGCACTTTTATTATACGGTTTATGTGTTTTGTTTTTGAAGTTTTGAAATGTTCCGCCTTTGGCTTTATGTTTGTTATATTCGTTCCAATCAAGCTCATAAGCTGGCATATATCCGCTTTTATCATATTTTTCCCAACGTCTGGCAAAAATATCTTCTCTTCCTCTGAAAAGAGACATGTAAAGGTCGATATTTTCTGCGGTTATAGTCATTTGTATATTCTATTATGCTTAATGTTATTATTGCGGACGTGAAAGTTAAGAACTTAGCGTTTTTTTGTGACATTTGCAAGTGAATTTGATAAATCCTTCCATTTTTTTAACTGAGAGCTTACACAATGCATAATTAGTGTGCGTCCATAAAGTCAGCAATTTTATAGGTCATGCCTGGGCTTATAAAAACTAATAATTTACAAAATATTATTAGTTCTAATTTTATTCTTTTTTTTATTGTATTGCTTTTGCCTTTCAGGGCGTTTTTGTTTGCGAATACATTTATACATTGCCCTATGTTAATGCTTATGCCCTCTTTCAGGGCTAAAAAACTTACTAACGAAATAAAAGAACATTTAGGAACTAATAAAAAACTTAAATAAGCTATTTTTGCTCGTGTTTTTATAAGACCAGGTCATGCCTAAAGGCATTTAACTCTCGTATATTTATAAATTTTCCATCTATTTTTTAAACTGTTAGCTAAAAAAATATTAAAAATGAAACTTGCTCAATATTCAACATTAGACATTTTATATTCGATATAAATTTTTCATTTTAATTTGCCATTGTTTTTGTTCAATTTGACGTTTTTTGTGAGTTCTGGGGCTGTGTTTATGTTTCCAGTTTTCTGGAACAACAAAAGTTAGCTCTGTGTTTCACAAAACTACGTAGTGTATCAAGATTTAAATTTCTAAAGTCTTTTAAATTATCAGAGAGACAAGTATTAAGATAGAAATATATAAAAATGTCTGTATATTTTTCTAATAATTATCGTGGCACGTTGCAACGTGCCACGATTTAGCGTCATATAAAAATATCAGTATTTTTACTTTAGAAATTTATGTCTCAATATAGTAGTGTATTAAGACATAAATTGCTTAAGTTTATAAATGTAATAATTTGACA
>JAOZVK010000093.1 GCA_029938185.1 Bacteroidales bacterium
TATTTATTCATCTAATCAATTAATAATTAATCTGTTAGGACTGAACAGTCTCAAATAGGTCGAAGACTTTATTCAGAAAAATCAATTTTACCTGTATCTAAATGATAGTAGGCATGAACAATTTTTGCTTCATCTTTTTCAACTGCTGTTCTTATTATTTCTGATCTGCTTTTTAATTCATTAACAGTAAGTTCAGTATTTTTCTTTACAACATCATTTATCGAAGCTCCTTTTTTGGAAGCTACAATTGAGGGTGTAATATGCGAAAGCAAATGATTAAGATTATATCCGTTATTGCCACCGCCGATTGCGGCAGTAACTGCACCACAACTTTCATGTCCTAGTACTACAATCAATGATTTTCCTGCCAAATGTGCCACAGCATATTCAATACTCGCAATAGATGAGCTGTTTGCAATATTACCAGCTACTCTTATAACAAATAATTCTCCTAAACCTGTATCAAAAGCAAGCTCAGGGACAACTCTACTGTCTGCACAACTTAATATTATTGCATAAGGCTCTTGAGAGCCAATTAAAGATTCTCTTCTTGAACTGTCTTGTAATCTACCGTCTAAATGGTCTTCTACAAATCTTTTATTTCCTTCTTTTAATCTGTTTAAACTTTCTTGTATAGTCATTTTATTTATTTTTAAAGTTATTAATTGTTTAATAAATAATAGTAAAATTAAGGTCTTTGACCTATTTAATGTGGCTTACGCATTTTTATAAATTGCTATCATGTAGCCAATTGTACCAAAACAAATGCCGAAAAACTTTTGTAAGACTACTTATATTCCAAGTAAACTTTATTAACTTTTAACTTGCGATTGTTTTTAAAAAAAAGAACTGTTTTTGTGAGTTCTGGAAATAAGTTCGTTCTTCCATTGTTTTTAGTATTTACATATTATGAAAACAAAGAATATAATATAAGCATTAGTGAAAGTGAATAATATTTTAATGATTTTTTAAATTTAATATCAGATTTTTCAATATGAATTGTATTAATATATCCAAGCTGAGCAATAGCTATCGCAAAAATCATTAATAGAAAATGCTCTACTGACCAAAATCTTGAATCTGTTTGTTCTATAACTTTATCAATTTGAATATTTGATTGTTTCTGTGAAAAAAAATATAATACTATTCCTGCAAATAGTTGTACATAGAGTGATATTAGGTGTGCAAATGCTATAAATTTATCATATATTTTAAAATCTATTTTTTTTATTAAAGCATAAGCACTTCGTGCAATAACAGTAATTGCTAACAAAAAATATATTATACTTATTATTGTATGTAATATTAATACTATATTACGCATATTTCAAAGTTTATAAAATTTACTATTATTGATTATCAGTTAATTAAAAGACTAATATGAATTTGTGCGTAAATAAACTCGGTGAACCAATAAACTTTAAGAACCATTTATTTCATTAGAATGTTAATAAAATGCGTAAGCAATATTAAGGTCTTCGACCTATTTAATGTGGCTTACGCATTTTTATAAATTGCTATTATGTAGCCTATTGTACAAAAACAAATGCCGAAAGACTTTTGTTAGGGTACTTAAATAGTGTATTAAGACATAAATTGATTAAGTTTATAAATGTTATAATTTGACAGGATTTACATGATTAACAGGATATTTAAACATGTAAATCCTGTAAATCTTGTCTAAACAATACTAAAGAAACTTATGACTTGTTTCAATAGATCTAAGACCTTATAAAACAGAATCAGCAAGTTCACGTGCTTGCAAAATCCTATCTGCCATACCTATACCATCTCTAATATTTCCACCAATAATCAATCCTTTATATTCATTTTGAATTTTGTTTATTGTTTTAAATCTTTCTCCGCTTTCAATACCATATTGAGGAATAGCAGTATAGTGTCTGATAATTTTAAATATTTCGGGTTTAAATTCACTAATTTTAAGTAAATCCATTGTTTCTTCTTTCACAATATTTTCTATTTCGCTATCAGATAAATTTATAATATCAGGTCGGCGAATTCCACCAAGGAAAATAGAAAATAATGCACCACCTTTGGGCGCTCTATTGTCTATTAGTGAAGACATAAACATTATTCCAAGAATTTTTCGATTTTCTTTATGCGGAATTAATCCACCAAATCCATCTAATTTTATACCTGTCCAGTTTTTAAAACCTAATACAATTTCTACAACTTTGGCATATACTAAAGAGTTTAGTTTTAGCATATCTTCTTTTTTAATAAAAGGAAGTAACGCTTGTAATGTATGCGATCCAGTGGTTGTAATTATTTTTTTTGTATTAATAATAAAATTCTTATTGTCTTGTGTAAATGCAATTTGGTAGCCATTATTAGTTTGAGTAATATTAGTAATATTGCTTGATAATAAAAATTTGTCATCGCCTATGGTTTTGCGTATTGCATCAGTTAAAGTAGCCAAACCTCCTTTTGAAGTAAACACATCTCTTGTTACTTTTTTTTCTTCGTCGGTTTTTGGCTCTTTTCTTTTTTTCATTGCCCCTTTTATAAAACTGCCATAGTCATGCTCAAGATTATAGAGTTTCGGCAGAGCATATTTTGGAATTAACTTTGAAGGGTCGCCTGCATACACGCCCAAAATAAATGGGTCGATTGCATAATTAAGAAAACTTTTTCCCATTCGCCTTAATACAAGCTCTTCCAGTGTCTCATGAGGATTCGTTCCTTTGGCTCTAAATGGTTCACCAAGTATTCTAAATTTGTCATAAAGTGAGAATAATGGAGTTGTTATTGCAGAAAATACTCCCATAGGTAATGCTTTCCATTTTCCTTTTTTCAGAATATAGCGTTTTTTTACTTCATTATTTGCAATTTCTAACTCACATTCATTTTTTAAATCAGCGAATAGGCGATTTACTTCTACATTTCCAAGAATAGCAGTATTAGGACCTTCTTCGTATGTAAATCCTTTTTCGCTACTTGTTTTAATTACACCACCTACTTTTGATGCTTTTTCAAGTATAACAAAATTTTTATTTATTTTATTTATATGGTGCCCAGTTGTAAGACCTGTTATGCCTGCACCTATTATTACAATATCTTTATTTATTATATTCATAATTAAATTTGATTACATATGTCAGCAAGCATATCAATAAATATTTTATTGGTATCATCAATATTAACTCTTGATATATGATTGAATTTTAAATCTTTAATAGCATCTGGAACGATAATTTTATCTAAATCATAAAGTGTTTCAAGATTTTCGCTTACAAAACTTATTGGTATTATTATTATTTCTTTATAATTATTATCCGATAATAAGTTGAGAGTATCAACAGTATCAGGACCAATCCATTTCATTCGTCCCATTTTTGATTGGTACGATACTTTATAATTTAAATTGCAATTATTGGCAATTAATTTTGCTGAATTTTCAACCGAAATATTATATTTATCCCCTTTCTCAATCAAATATTCGGGTATAGAGTGTGCGCTAAATAATAGCAATGGTTTATTCAATTTTTCTTTACTAATATGATTATTAATCAATAAAGTCCAAAAAACAACAAATTTCGGATTAGAATAAAATTCATCAATAAATTTTATTTTAATATTTTTATTTTTTAATAATGCTTTATCTATATCATCTTTTATACTTTTTGTTGTTGTAAAACTTGATTGAGGATAAAGTGGAATCACAATAATATCATTTATACCATTACTATCAAAAGTATCAATAGCTTCTTTTATAAGTGGTTGTGAATATGAAAAAGCTTCATTTACAATATATTTTTCTCCTAATTTTCGATTTAATAAATTGCATAGGTTTTTTGTGGACTCAATAATGGGAGTTCCTCCAATTAATTTGTATTTTTCCCACGATTTTTTATATCTAAAACTACTTATCATTTTTGACAGCAAAAATCTAAAAGGGTAGGGGAGAGGCAGTATATTATTGTCCATAAACATTTTTGAAAGAAAAAATTTTGTTCCCTTCAAACTTTCAGCTCCTCCCATATTTACAAGTAAAATTCCTTTCATTTATTTTTTTAATACTTTTTTGTAAATTTTTTTATTTAAAGCTTATTTTTTGAAGTACAGTTAATTATATATCAAGCGTAAGCAATATTAAAAAGGTCAAAGACCTAAACAGTTTTAGAATATTGCATTTTGCGAGTTTCAAGAATAGGGTCAAATGCCATTGCTATATTTCTAACTACTAAATTACCTTTTTGATTTACCGAAATTTTGTTTTCTTGTATATCAATTAGACCATCTTTTCTGAATGGCTCTAACTTTTCTATTTTATAATCAACAACCTTTTTTATTTCGGTTTCCGAAAGTTCAAATTCGCTTGAAACTTCGCTAAAATCTATATAGTTGTTGCACATTATTTCGTTTATAACCACTCTACGAATTTGTTCATCTTTACTAAGAGAATATCCTCTTTCAACAGCAAGTCCTTCTTTTTCTATTTTATCAACATATGTATCAATGTTTTTATCGTTTTGGCTGTATGCTTCCCAAAGTTGGCTTATGGCAGTAGCACCAAATCCATATACTTGACCAGTAGTTTCTTTTGTGCAATATCCTTGAAAATTTCTATGTAATTTTTTGTTTTTCAATGCGATTGATATTTCATCATCAGGTTTTGCAAAATGATCCATACCAATTGCAATGTAACCATTTTTTGTTAATAAATCTAATGAATTTATCAGCATTTTTATTTTTTCTTCCGGTTTAGGAAGCCCTGCTTTTTCGAGTACTTTTTGATATTCTTTTACCCAAGGCACATGTGCATACGAAAATGTTACCAATCTGTCAGGGTTCAAATCAATTGCTTTTTTTACCGAATCAACAAAACTATCGACAGTTTGTCCGGGCAGTCCGTAAATTAAATCTATATTGATTCCTTTAAAACCTTTTTTACGACAATACTCAATTGTTTCTTTTAGGTCATTCTTTGGGGGTTTTCGATTGATTATTTCTAATACATCTTCTCTAAAATCTTGTACTCCAAGGCTTATTCTATTGAAACCAAAATCTGACAGCTTATCAATATCTTTAAAAGACAAGTAAGCTGGACTACACTCAATTGCAATTTCACAGTTTTCGGATAAATTGAACTTATCTTTCAAGTCATTCATTATCTGTTCAATGTATTTATATGAAATAGAATTTGGTGTTCCTCCTCCCCAATGTATTTGAGTAACAAGTCTGTTTTTGTCCAACAAATCGGAAACTGTTTTTATCTCAATCAATAAAGCATCAATATATCTTTCAATAAAACTTTTGCTTTTTCCAATAACCGTATTACAACCACAAAAATGACATCTTTGTGGGCAAAATGGTATATGAATATATATTGAAATGCTTTTTGGTGAATCATTATTTGAACGTATTAAACTTTCTTTATAATTGCTATTTTTATAGTTATTATTAAAAAAAGTTGCAGGCGGATAACTCGTATATCTTGGCCCTGGTTTGTCATATTTTTTTATAAAATCTATTGGTATATCCATTTTTTTATATTTATTCTTATTAAAGATATTATATTTTTGTAATTCTTTGACTTATTTAATTTTATTTTTCTTTTGTATGCTAAAGCTCCATGCTTCGTTTTTTTGTCTTTTCTAAATAATAGGTTCTTTGTCTATCTTCTTTTATTTTACTAAAAATGAGTGCTGTGTGTCCCCATGGTAATTTGGCCACAAGCTGTGGCCAAATTGAATTGTTGCATGACATATAATCAATTGGATTTATTAAAAATAAATACATCCTGTTATAAATATTCCTACAATAATACAAAAACCTGCAAGCCAACGAAAATATTTGTAAAGGTAAAACTCCATTGATTGTTTATTATTTTTTTGCAAGTATTTATGACCTAAGTTTCTGTGAAATTCATCGTGACAATTTTTACATAAAAGTATTGTTTCTCCTTCTCCAAAAATAGCTTTTGGTAAAAGGTGATGTTTGTCACAAAAATGCTCTTTCCCACATTTTCTGCATATTTCTTTTTTCTTACCCATTGCGTTTTAATTTGAAATCAACAAAAAAGTGTGTTTTATCCTCTATCGCAAATTTGGGGTTAAAGTGAAATATTTCTGGATATAAGCCACAAATAAAGCTATATATCTCAGCCTTATTTTCTATATTTTCAATAAATAAATCAAAAGGAATTTTGTTTCCACCTTTTTCATATACAAGTAAAATACTTATTTCTTCTCCACTTCTCCATCCTATTTTTACAATACATGATTTTGGTTTTATATTACTAAGAGTTTCCATGAATTTTCCAGCAGCTTCTTTGTTGCCCTCCATTTCCATAATTCGTCGTATTTCTTTTGCTATTTCTATTTTATATTCTTTTTCCATTTTCATATTTTGTTTCTCTTCGACCTATTTATTGATGCATTTAATTTGGATACAATTAACTATAAGCATCCATACAAAAGTTTCTACCTATTTAGTATATAACTTACTTTTTGAAATACCGTTAATTATACATCAAGCAAAAGCGTCATTAAATAGGTCGAATACCTTAAATACTAAGCTCTTCCCCAATCAGTTGATTTTACCCAATCTATAACAAATTTTACATTTTCGACAGGTAAGTCTGGTAATATTCCGTGACCTAAATTAAAAATCCATTTTGATTCATTTTTACCAAATTCAATATATTTTTCGAGAGTTTCTACTATTATTTTTTTGTCTGCATATAATAACCTTGGGTCAATATTGCCTTGAAGTCCAACATTATTATCAACCATTTTTCTGGCAACATTCATTGGCATTTGCCAGTCAATACTCACAAAATCAGTTATATCATATGTTACTTTTTCGAGACCTGTACCAATTCCTTTGGGAAAATAAATAAATGGTGTTCCTGTTTTGCGAACTGCATTTGATATTTTTTTAACAGCAGGTATAATAAGTTCAAAATATAAATCTTGGGGAATTATTCCAGCATGTGTTTCAAATAGTTGAAATGCATTAATTCCGTGTTTTATTTGATTCATTGCATACTCTATTGATAAATCGGCAATGGAATCAATCATTTTAATTGCATTCTTTTTATTTGTGTATAAGTATTTTACAGTATCAGGGAAATTGTAATTTCTACCTATTCCCTGAAACATATAACACATAACCGTAAGCGGTGCACCACAGAAACCAATAAGCGGAGTATTTGCAGGTCGTATCTTAATAACCTCATCAATAGCTTTATATATATGTTCCAAATTTGAAGCATCAGGGTTTAATTGCTCAAAAGGATTATCATAATTTTTTAACGGATTATCAAAAACAGGTCCTTTATTAGTAAAAGTTAGTTTCATTCCCATTGCTTCGGGAATAACCAAGATATCTGAAAATAAAATTGCTGCATCTACTCCCAAATCATATACTGGCAATAATGTAACTTCGGCTGCAAGCTTTGGGTCTGCCATTAATTCAGAAAAAGTATATTTTTCTCTTAGTTTCATATAAGATGGTAAAACTCTACCTGCCTGACGCATAAACCAAACCGGTGGTCTATTGCATTTTTCTTTCTTTAATGTTTTTAAAAAAACTGAATCTGTCATATTTTTAAAATTTAAGGTCTTCGACCTGTTTAATAACGCTTTAACTAATGAGGCTACCCACGTAAGGTTGGACTCTCTTGTTTTTCAGATGGTTTTAACCATAAAGTTAATTTGCAGAACTTTGCGAAACTTTGCGTCAAACTTTGTGCAACTTTGCGGTCAAAAAGCGTCTAACTTAAAACTGGTAGCCACTAATAATATTATAAAAAAAAATAATTTTTAACTCCTTACTATAAAGCCGATAAAGCTGCAAGATTCGCATTTATTGCTTTATCAATATCCTCATCAGTATGTGCAAATGAAACAAATAAGCATTCAAATTGCGATGGTGCTAAATAGATACCGCTATCAAGAGCCATTTTGAAATATTTTGCATATTTTTCGGTATCAGAACTTACAGCCTCATCGTATGAGCTTACTTTTTCTGATTCAGTAAAAAACAAAGTCATCATTGAACCAACACGATTTAAAATAGCTTTGGTATTTGTTATTTTAATATTTTTAAGAATACCTTCTTCTAATTTTTTTGCTTTATGTTCAAGTTCATTGTAAATTGTTTCGTTGCTGTTAAGCTCATTCAACATGCACAATCCGGCAGCCATAGCAAGAGGATTGCCTGATAATGTTCCAGCTTGATATATTGGACCTTCTGGTGCTAAATTATCCATAATTTCTTTTTTTCCACCATAAGCTCCAACTGGCAGACCTCCGCCAATAATTTTGCCAAGTGTGGTTAAATCAGGCATTACACCAAAATATTCCTGAGCACCTCCTTTGGCTAATCTGAAACCTGTAATAACCTCATCGAAAATTAATAATGCTCCATATTTACTTGTAAGTTCTCTAAGTTCTTTAAGGAAATTTTTATTTGGAGGAACAACTCCCATATTTCCTGCAACTGGTTCAATTATTACAGCAGCAATTTCATTGGGTTTTTCTTCAAAAAGTTTTTTTACAGAATCAATATTGTTATAATCTGCAATTAAAGTATCTTTTGCACTAGCTTGTGTAACTCCTGGACTATCAGGTAATCCAAATGTAATTGCACCCGAACCTGCTTTAATCAAAAAACTATCACCATGCCCATGATAATTACCTGCAAATTTTATAAAACTGTCGCGTTTTGTATAGCCTCTTGCCAACCTTATAGCACTCATTGTTGCTTCGGTTCCCGAATTTACCATTCTAACTTTCTCAATAGAAGGTATCATTTTGACTATCATTTCAGCCATTTCAGTTTCATAAACTGTTGGAGCACCGTAACTTGTTCCTTTTTGAGCTGCTTTAGTAATTGAATCTATAATTTTGTCATTAGCATGTCCCAAAATTAAAGGACCCCAAGACGAAACAAAATCAATATACTGATTATCATCTATATCTGTGACTTTACTTCCTTTTGCACTTTTTATAAAAATTGGATTTGTATTTACACTTTTAAAAGCTCGCACAGGCGAATTTACTCCACCCGGAATTGATTTATTTGCTCTTTCAAATTCTTTTATACTATTTATATTGTTCATTTATATATATTTAATTTTGATATTTGTTTCAATTAAGGTCATTGACCTATTTAATGTGGCTTACGCATTCTTTCAAACTATTGTCATATAGTTTATTATGAGAAAATAAATGCTAAAAATTTTTGTTTGGCTATATTATGTTAAAAGTTCTATAATAGCAACTAAGGTCTTCGACCTATTTAATGTTGCTTACGCAAGATATATAATAAACGGTATTTCAAAAAATAAGCTCTATACTAAATAGGTGAAAACTTTTGTATGGGTGCTTATCTAAATAAATAAACTAATAATGAGATTATTAAAATATAAGCAATAATAGTAGAAATTTTTTTTAATACTTTTCTTAAAGTCATTTTTTCGCTTGGTTCAACATTTTTTGTTGTACCTGTATGCTTATGAAAACCGACTTTATTAAATCACTAAATTCATTTAATATTTTCTGCACTTTCTATTTTTTTTAAAATTTTAATATCAATATCTAATAATTCAATAGCATCTTCCCAATACCACTCTTCATCTTCCTTTTCAATTATATTGAATTGAGTTAAATCGTGAAATTTATTTTTCAGAATTTCAAGACTACCATATTTTTTTTCATAAAATTCAATTTTTTTTGAGTTTAATTTAATATGATTATTTATAATTCTTAATAATTGTTTTTTTACAAACGTATAAATGTCTGAATATTTATTAGTTTGTAAAAAAATATTAATAAATTTTAAATCAATTTTCATTTCAATAGATTTTAGTATATCTTTATAGGATTTGGAGTTTATTATAGAATATTCCCATGTAATACCTTCTATCCATTTCTTTTCATTTTTCCATTTTGTTGAATTTAAAATTCTTAGAACCAATTTTTTATATTCACTGTCAAAAATTTGTAACTTTCTATTTAAATCTACACCAAGAGTATTTTCGTATAAAGTAAGTTGTTTATCTTCATTATCAAATAATTGTTTAAAAATAAGAATAATTTGTTTTTTAGTAAATTCATATATATTACCAAAGCTCATTTCTTCAATTATTGACTCAATTATTTGTTTTTCTTTGCTGTTCATTTTTAATAATTTAAGGTTTTCAAACTAATTAATGATACTCTCATTTGATATTTTATTTTGTTAAATTGCATGTTATTAGAATATTAATAGAATGCGTAAGCAACATTAAATAGGTCGAAGACCTTATTTAAGGAATAAGCTCTATATAAAATAAGTCTAAAACTTTATTTTATTAGATAAACTAATAATGAGATTATTAAAATAAAAGCAATAATAGTTGAAATTTTTTTTAATACTTTTCTTAAAGTCATTTTTTCGCTTGGTTCAACATTTTTTGTTGTTCCTATATGTTTATGAAAGGGGTAATTATCTAAATTAGGGTGATGTTTTGCATTATCCCAACGAATTAATAATTTTTTATCATTTGACATCCAATGGTATGAATATTTTTCACCTAAAGTATTCATTTTTTCAAAAACAGCCAATTCTGAATTATCTTTTAATTTGATTACAACCTGATTAACATTTTCTATTTCATCGTCCATTTCAATTGAAATAATTAAATCACCGAAAGTATTTAAAATATCATCCATTATAATAAAGTTTTTATTCTCTTATTATTTATATTAAAATTTTCGATTGCGCTTTCCCAATACCACTCTTCATCTTCCTTTTCAATTATATTGAATTGAGTTAAATCGTGAAATTTATTTTTCAGAATTTCAAGACTACCATATTTTTTTTCATAAAATTCAATTTTTTTTGAGTTTAATTTAATATGATTATTTATAATTCTTAATAATTGTTTTTTTACAAACGTATAAATGTCTGAATATTTATTAGTTTGTAAAAAAATATTAATAAATTTTAAATCAATTTTCATTTCAATAGATTTTAGTATATCTTTATAGGATTTGGAGTTTATTATAGAATATTCCCATGTAATACCTTCTATCCATTTCTTTTCATTTTTCCATTTTGTTGAATTTAAAATTCTTAGAACCAATTTTTTATATTCACTGTCAAAAATTTGTAACTTTCTATTTAAATCTACACCAAGAGTATTTTCGTATAAAGTAAGTTGTTTATCTTCATTATCAAATAATTGTTTAAAAATAAGAATAATTTGTTTTTTAGTAAATTCATATATATTACCAAAGCTCATTTCTTCAATTATTGACTCAATTATTTGTTTTTCTTTGTTGTTCATTTTTAATAATTTAAGGTTTTCAAGCTATTTATTGACACTTTTGTTTTTACAAAAGTAAAAAAAAGCGAATAATTTTCCATTTAATTTTTGGAATATTATTCGCTTTTATGTTTTGTGGCTCTTTGAACCTTTTACCTTACTTATGTATAAATATCTTTACGACTTTGATTATATGTTGATTAAATAGTAAAAATAAATTTTAAGAGCCTGTTTCGTTAGGCATATTTGTTAAAATGGGCTACCAGTTTTAAGTTAGCCGCTTTTTAACCGCAAAGTTACACAAAGTTTGACGCAAAGTTTTGCTAATCTTTACTTTAATTCTATGATTAGAACTACTTGAAAAACAAGACTGTCCAACTTATGACGGATAGCCTTAAAATGCAATACCTGCACCTATTGAAAAATAAGAAAAATCTCCGCCAAGCCCTAATCCTGTTCTAAGCGACAGCCATTTTATTTTATATAAAACTCCAATATCAAGCAAGACGTTTAGTTCATCTCTTACATAAAATGCTCCTCCTGCATTTCCATAAAAATTTGAATTACCAAAACGCATAGCTACTCCTCCATATATTGTGGTTGTTGTAATATCTTCATATCTGTTAAAAAAATCATCGTAATAGACAGCACTTCCAATTCCTAAACCCAAATAAAATCCCATTTTTTTTACACGTGAAAAATAGAGTGAGAATGGACTAATATCTATCATCGAATTAATTATTATAAATTTAGTTGCTTTACTATTTTTTTTTACTACTGTTTCTTTTTTCTTAATGGGTGGAATATATAGCTCGCCATCGTCAAGAGTCCATCTAACTTTTCCTTTAAAGCGAGGAGGAACATAGCACTCCAAATTTTGCCATTTGTTTATCAAATCGTTGGCAATTTTAGCAAAATTAGCATTTACTTCGTCAAAGTTTTTTGCAAGAATAAAATTATCTGGCTTGCTTGCCAAATCTTCGAGTATGCTTTCAAATATTTTATTATCACCAACATCTCCACCCTGAACAGCAATTATATGACTTTCAATTTTTTTCCCTTTAATTTTCTTGCTTCCTATAATGTTTTTAACATATTGAAAATATGGGTCGGCTTTTCCATCTGTTGGTGCTCCAAGTGTAGCATCCATCGACTGATTATCAATACCATCTGTAAAAGTTATCAGATACGAGCCATCATATTTATCAGAGCTAATGTTTTTGCTATAATTTTCAAGCATAATTACACCTTTTTTTATAGCATAATAAAGTGCAGTGTTTCTTTTTAGCTCTTTACTTCTTATAAACCTAATCATTTCTGATTTTGTATTACTGTTAAGCCCTTTAATAGGATAAATCATTTTGTTGGTATTGTTCATAGTATTGAATAATACGATTCCTATTTTTACATTTCCGTTTGATGATTTGGCATAAATATTTTCAATAAACTTTACTGCACTTTTTTTAATTTATCAAAATCTACTCCAATTGAGCTACTATAATCTAATACTAACACCATAGCCATTTCTTTGGTTGCCTGAAATTTAGGTGTTCCTTTGTCGGTTTCGCTGTCTATTTGCCATTTGTTGTTTTGCCATTTCCAAAATCTAACATTACCGAACTTTGCAGGACAATTGGTTTTTGCTCCTTTAAAAGTAAATATTACAGAACCTTCTTGTGCTAAGTAACCTGATAAAAAATTTCCACTAATTGAACTTACTCCTTTATATACGATATTTGATAGTTCGTATTTGAAGTTTCCGTTTTCAACTTTTGCCTCAAAATCGCCTTCGATGTAATAATTTGAGTTTTCTGCTTGTCCAAATAGTAAAGTTGATAGCAAACTCATAACTAATAAAATAAATATTTTTTTCATATTGAAAAAGATTGTTTGCAGCCAATCCCCCGAAAAGCAAGGTTTAAATTAAAATTTAAACATAAAAAAAGCGTGGGAACTGTAACTTATTTGTAACTGAGATATCTCCAAACACCATAAGGACAAATAAGAACAGCCCACGCCGTTTGACGTGAGCATTCGTCTTATTTCTTGCCCTTATTAAAAATTTTGGAGATTTTCAGTTACAAGAAACTAAGCTAAACGCTTTTTATTTTAATTTTTTATTTTTTCATATACTTTATTTTATAATTGCCTGCAAATTTAAAATAATCATTTGTTATATATAATCTAATTATTTTGTTCTTTATTTTTTGTATTAAATATACATCAAGCTATGGAGATATTAAATAGGTCGAAGTTTATTAAAAAAATAAAAATTGTACAATCTTGAACATTTTTATTTTTCAAGTGGATTTAAGCATTAAGCTAAAGTGTACCTTTGCAGAACTTTATGAAACTTTACGGTTAAAAAGCGTCTAACTTAAAGTATAATTTTATACTATTTTTGCTTTCATATTTTTATCAATAAATATTATGTTATATCACAAAAATTTTATAAGTTTGTAAAAAGTGTTCAAATAAATACAATTTA
>JAOZVK010000526.1 GCA_029938185.1 Bacteroidales bacterium
GTCACAAAAAAACGCTAACTTCGCAACTTTCACGGTCGCAATAAATAACAATATGTGTAACTAAAAAATCATAAATAGCAAATTTTTTTGTAACTTTGCAAAAAATAAATTTTTTGCAAATTATTTTAAAAAAATGAAAAAAAAAGATAAAACACCATACTTTTTTAATAAAACGAAATCTGAATTTTGTAAAGAAGATTTTAATGAAATATCATCGCAAAAATTTCATTTAAACAAGGAATTGGCTAATAATTTACAAGGAAAAATTTTTATTTATGACAATAAAAAAATAAAAAATAATATAATTTTTTATTATATAAACTATACAATAACAAACAAAAATGATTTACAAGAACTTCATTTAAGATTATTAAGTGAAGACAAAGCTGATTTTTATGCAATCGAAAATAAAACTGACAATAAGAATATTCGCACAGAATTAATTTATACACAAACAACTTACGAAAATAGAAAGGTAATAATAAATTCAGAAGATGAAGAATTTTTACAAACGATAAATAAAACAAGTATTGACACTGGTAGTTTTTGGATTTATTATAAAAATATTTTAGAGGAAGCAAAAACAACTAATATTAGAGACAGGCTTGTTGAAGTTTTATCAAAGCTAAGAACCGATTTAAAAGAAGAAATTAAAGACGATGAATATGTTCAAGTTTTAATAGATAGAACTTTATATATTAAATTTTTAGAAGATAGACATATTATAAATTCTTATTTTTATGGTGAATATCTTGTATATAAAAATATATTAAAAAGCAAATTACCGCAAGAATTAAACAATCTATTTGTAAAAGTTCAAAAAATTTTCAACAATTATTTATTTGAAAAACCAGACATTGAAATACCCGAAAATATTCTTACAAAAGAAGTATTCCAAATATTACAAGATACCATAGGCGGAGTAAAAAATGGACAATTAACTTTATTTGATTTAAAATTTGATATTATTCCAATTGAAGCCATAAGCCAAATTTATGAAATATTTTACGATGAAGACCAAAGAAAAAAAGGAATTTATTACACACCTAAACAACTGACAAACTTAATTGCAAAAGAAACTATTGACAAAAAAGGTCGAATAATTGACCCCGCCACAGGTTCAGGTTCTTTTTTAATTTCAGCTTACAAACGATTAATAAGTTTTAAACAAACAGAAAATAATTCGGTAAGGGAAAAGATTAATTACAGGATTAATCTTATTAAGGAATATATTTTTGGTATAGAAAAAGAAGAAGCAGCAAGACGTTTGGCAATTTTTTCATTATACCTTTCTGTGCTTGAAGATTTATCAGTTGCAGAAAACGAAGAACTTAAAGAATTATTAAAAAACGAAAGAAATTATCCTTTATTTATTAAAAATATCGGCGAAAACATTATTTGTTCAAATACATTTGAAAAGAACAAATTTGACAATGCTAAATTTGATTTTGTAATTGGTAATCCACCGTGGAAAAAGGATTTTGAGGATAAGGAAGCTCTTAAATATTACAAAAAAAATGAAAATTATTTTAGTGGCAAGCGAGAACTTTCAGAATTATTTTTGCACAAAGCTAAAATTTGGGATAATGGAGATACAAGATATGGTTTTGTAGTAAATACTTCAAATTTTACAAATGAATACAGTGAGTTTCAAGATTTTTTTTATACAAATTTAAACATAGAAAAATTTTATGAAGTAAGCGATATTGATTTTTTTACAGCCTCAGAACCTGCAATTGTTTGTATTTACACAGGCAAAAAACAAGAAAACAATAAGCTGATTTTAAACATTCTTAAAGTCAATGATTTTACAAAGCTTTTTAAAAATGTATTTATTTTTGAAGAGGACAATATTGTCATAAACCAAGACAGTTTAATAAAATCTGATAACCAAGAAAATATTCCTTTAAGAAACTTTCTTGTAGGTAAGGACGGTGATTTTACAATTATAAATTACCTTGAAGGCAACAGATTTAAAAAATTTGAAAACGATATCTTAAAAGATGAAAAAGAAAAGCCTTTCGTTCATCAAGGAATAAAAATATATTCAAAAAAACATTTAGAAAAGGTTTATAAAATTAACTCAAAAAAATTATCAGATAATGAAACTATAAATCTAAGAAATAAATTTTACCATGAATATACTTCAAAGATAAAAACAATTGACTACTGTTTTCCTTATTTAAAAACTAAAAATATTTCAAAATTTATAATTAATAGTTCCGAAATAGAACTATATTTACCTCTTGACATTTCAAACCTTGAACGTTCAAGAACAAATGAAATATTAACAGGAGACCGAATTTTAATTTCGAGAACAAGTAATAAATTCAAAGCCGTTTTTATTAATGCCGAAAAAGAAAGAATATATCCGACAGCACATATAAATACCCTAAAATTAAACAATCAAAATTACTATTTTTATACCGCAATCCTAAATTCAAAATTAGTAGAATATTATTTAAAAATTAAATTTTGGCAAAGGCAAAAAAGTGGTTTCCCTCGTATAAATCAAGACCCAATTTTACAAATTCCAATTCCAAAATATTTAAACTCTGAAATTGTAAAAAAAATAGAGAAATTAAGCAAAAAATTAACCGTAGAGAACGTAAAATTTGAAGACAAGGAAGACGAATTTAATAACTTAATTTATGATTTATACGGAATAGGAATAATTGAAAAGCAACGAATTAACGATTTTTTCATATCAGATAAAGAAAAAGTAACAACACAAGATTTGAATAATTATGCTAATGAATTTTGTGAATATATAATTGATGATTTAAAACCAAACATAAAAACATTTACAGAAGTTTACAATGAAAAAATGTTGGTGAAAGGAATTTCTATTGTGAAAATTTATTTTGGACAAAAAGGTAAAAATTATCCCACTTCAAAAAAAATTAGCAGATACTTACTTATTGATTTACTAAAAAATGCTACAAAAGAAAATATTTTAACATTAAGAAACAGAATTTATGGAGAGAATACAATTTACGTAATAAAAGATAACCATAAAAAAAGTTGGTCTTTAACAAAAGCAGGCGAAGATGCTGTTGCAGAATTAGATAAAATTAACAAGCATAATTCTAAAAACAAATAGCAATGGCAGATATGAAAAATAATTTTGACACGGTCGCATATAATTTCTCGGAGCCTGTTGATGATGAAAAATGGATTAATTTTATTCTAAACTACCTTATTGTTTTCTATAACAAACATAAAAGGAGAGCAGAATTTCAAAATAAATCAGAAAATCAGATAACAGAAGCCATTTATTTTTGGTTAAAACAGAATGAAAAAAATAAAAAATTTAACAGAAACGTTGTTGTCAATTTACAGACAAGGAGTAATAATCCTGAAATAGAAGGTTATTATGATTTTAAATTTGAACCTCGAAAATGGATAGAAAATGACCCTCATTTTGCAGTAGAAAATAAACTTTTGAAAAATACAGAAACAAGTTTCAAAGAATATACTTATTTCCCGAATAAACCAAAAGGAACAAAAGAAAATAGAACATATTTTGATGATGGCGGAATGTTTCGTTTTTTATCAAATAAATACGCAAAAGAACAAGATTTTGGAGGTATGATTGGTTTTATCAAAAAAGGCAATATCGAAGAAATACAAAAAAATCTGAAAAATAAAATCAGAGATTTAAAAATCCCCAGTAAAAATAACTTTTATGGAGAATTGATTGATGATAATTTGTTAAAAATGAAAATCCAGAATTTCGATAACTCACTACAAACTAATCATATAAGAAAAGACGGAACTAAAATACATATATTGCATTTACTTTTTAATTTTGACGAAAATAAATAACAATACACATATCATTGTGCTGGGTGTCAGTGGTTTTGTAGCGTTTTTTTCGTGCTTCGCACTCAAAAAACACTACAAAACCACCGCCACCAGCACATTTCCGATATGAAAAATCATATCAACATATTGCAGACCATAA
>JAOZVK010000094.1 GCA_029938185.1 Bacteroidales bacterium
TTTATCAAGCGTAAGCAAAATTGTTAATTATCCATTGTTCATTGTTAATTACTTGGATATTCACTTTAACTGTTCACTTATTTAGCATTACATTATTAAAAAATTTTAACAAACTAAAACCAATTTTTAATTATATTTGTTGGTTTAATAAAACTATTTTTATGTTTGAATATATTGAAGGCAAAATTGCCGAAATAAATCCCTCATTTGTTGTAATTGATATAAATGGACTTGGATATTTTATAAACATCTCTTTGCAAACATATGCATTGATTGAGGATAAAAATACTTGTAAACTTTTTATATACCAGGTAATTAGAGAAGATTCAAATAGTTTATATGGTTTTTATAGCAAAAAGCAAAGAGAATTATTTGTTATGTTGATTTCGGTATCAGGAATAGGTGCAAATACAGCAAGGACAATATTATCTTCATTATCATATAATGAAATAAAAGAAGCTATACAACTTGGAAATGTGAATGTTCTAAAGAGCGTAAAAGGAATTGGAATTAAAACTGCTCAAAGAGTAATAATTGATTTAAGAGATAAGATTGAAAAACATGATAATAATGATGATGTTTTAAAAATTGAAAGCAATACAATAAAAGAAGAATCGTTATCTGCTTTAGTTATGCTTGGGTTTTCGAAAAAAGATGCAGAAAAAAGCATTGATAGAATATTAAAAAAATCTAACAATATAACAGTTGAAGAGCTTGTAAAACAGGCTTTAAGGTCAATGTAAGGTTTTTAAGATATTTAATAATTAAAAAATACTAATATTAATTTGAAACTTGATATTAAACATATTATAATTTCTTTTTTAGCATTATTTGTCTTTGTGGTAAATATTAATGCAGATGATAATGTATTTAAAAAATATATTAGTAAAAAAATACATATAATAAATCTATCGCCACAAGATACTATAAAAGACGATGATACAACTAAACTTCCATACTCATTTAATGATTACAATGGAAATCCATATTCAAGAAGAAAAAACAGTTCTCCTTTCTATTTAAAAAGACCTTCAAATATAAAAACAACTGTAGAATATGACCCTGTAACAAAAAAGTTTATTTTCAAAGAAAAAGTTGGTAATCTTGATTATAGAAACCCTTATCCAATGTCGTCAGATGAATATAATGATTTTCAAATGAAAAATTCGATGTCGGATAATTGGAAGAGAAACTTACAAAAAGAAAGGAAAGCGCAGCAAAGCGACCACCGTTTTTTAGATAATCTGGTTAATCAACAACTAAATTTTAATGTACAAGGATTAGACAAAGTATTTGGAAGTAATGTAATTGAAATAAAACCACAAGGGTCTGCCGAGTTGATTTTTGGTATAAATATATCAAGAGTAGAAAATCCCACATTACCAGAAAACCTTCAGAAAAGTGTAACATTTGATTTTGATGAAAAAATTCAGATGGGTGTTACAGGTCAGATTGGCGAAAAAATGAAACTTGGCATAAACTATAATACCGAAGCTACTTTTGATTTTGAAAACCAAACAACTATTTCGTATACTGGAAACGAAGACGAAATACTACAAAGTATAGAAGCCGGAAATGTATCGCTACCATTAACAGGTACATTAATAACAGGAAGCCACAGTCTATTCGGTATAAAAACAAAACTTAAATTTGGGAAACTAACAATAACAAGTATATTATCGCAACAAAAAGGCGAAAGTTCAACAATCGAAATACAAGGTGGTGCACAAATAAATCAA
Organism: Bacteroidales bacterium; assembly: GCA_029938185.1. Classification (GTDB taxonomy): domain Bacteria; phylum Bacteroidota; class Bacteroidia; order Bacteroidales; family JAOZVK01; genus JAOZVK01. Next base: position 1,740 of record JAOZVK010000094.1, read on the forward strand.
TTCGAACTTCGTGCCGATGATTATGAAAAAAATAAACATTTTTTCTTATCGCAATATTTTAAAGACAGTTATAATGGTGCTCTTGCTAACCTTCCTTTAATCAACTCAGGTGTTACTGTAACCAGAATTGAGATATGGGTAACTAATAGAACAGGAAACTTTGAAAACTCAAGAAATATTATTGCTTTTATGGATTTAGCCGAAGCTTCGGGCAGTATTTTTGCAACTCATTTGATTTCACAAATAAAAGTTAGTCAGTATCCTGAAAATAAAATCAACAGTCTTTATGATATGATGATTAATATATACTCAAGCATAAGAGATATTAACAAAATTAGTAGTGTTTTAAAAAACCTTGAACCAAGATTTGTTGCAGGACAAGACTATGAAAAAGTTGAAAATGCACGATTGCTTTCACCTACAGAATATTCTATAAATAAAAAACTTGGATACATATCACTAAATTCAGCTTTAAATGCAGATGAAGTCTTGGCTGTTGCCTATGAATATTCAATTGGAAGCAAAATTTATAAAGTTGGTGAATTTGCTAATGCAGGCATTAATGCTCCTAATACACTTGTACTTAAACTTATAAAAGGAACTTCTTTAACACCAAAATATCCTACATGGAAACTGATGATGAAAAATGTTTATCCTGTTGGAGCCTATCAAGTGAACAGTCAGGATTTTAACTTAAATATACTATACCAAAATGATAAAACAGGAAATAATATAAACTATATTCCCGAAGGTGCAATAAGTGGACAAATACTACTAAGAGTATTAAATTTAGATAGGCTAAATACTCAACTCGACAACAGCCCTGACGGTTTATTCGATTTTATTGATGGTGTTACAATTAAAGCTTCAAATGGGCGAATATTTTTTCCTGTATTAGAACCTTTTGGTGCCGATTTAAGAAAAAAATTTAGTAGTCAAGATATAGCTGATAAATTTGTATTTGACGAGTTGTATGATTCAACTCAAAGTCAAGCAAGACAGTTTGCACAAAAAAACAAATTTATTCTTAAAGGCTCATACAGGTCGGCTGGTGGCTCCGAAATTAATTTAAATGCAATGAATGTTCCACAAGGTTCGGTAAAAGTAACCGCTGGAGGAATGGAACTTGTTGAAGGTACTGATTATCTGGTAGATTATACACTTGGAAGAGTAACAATATTAAATCATGGCTTATTAGAATCGGGTACTCCAATTCAAATATCATTAGAAAGTAATTCATTGTTTAATATTGGAACAAAAAACCTGTTTGGTACTCATTTGGATTATCGGTTTTCAGATAATTTTACATTAAGTGGAACTATTCTACGACTTACAGAAAAACCACTCACCAATAAGGTGAATATTGGAGACGAACCAATATCAAACACAATTTGGGGAATTGATGGTACATACAGCACAGAAGTTCCATTTTTGACAAAGTTGGTCGATAAAATACCATTTATTGAAACAAAAGAAAAATCGACAATAGAAATAAGTGGTGAGTTTGCTTATTTGGTTCCAGGACATTCAAAATCTATTGGAAGAAATGGAGTATCATATATAGATGATTTTGAGGGTAGTAAAACAAGACTTGATATAAAATCTCAATCAACTTGGGTACTAGCAAGTACTCCGCAAGGACAACAAAGCATGTTTCCTGAAGGAAATTTAACAAATGACCTAACTTATGGCTACAATAGGGCTAAACTTGCTTGGTATAATGTTATTTCCGATTTTGTTAGAATAGGAGGTGCAAGTCCTTCACATATTACAGACGATGACCAATCTAATCACATGGTTAGAGAAGTATATGAAAAAGAAATTTTCCCAAATAAAGAAAGTCCTAATGGCTATCCTACAGCTTTATCAGTTCTAAATTTAGCATATTATCCAAGCGAAAAAGGTCCATATAACTTTGAAGTTGATGGAGTAAATGGTTTTTCGGCAGGTATTAATGCAAATGGTTCATTAAAAATCCCCTCGTCTCGCTGGGCTGGAATAATGAGAAAAATTCAAACAAATGATTTTGAAGCAGCTAATATTGAGTTTATTGAGTTTTGGGTTATGAATCCATTTGCTGACGACGAAAACCATTCAGGTGGAGATTTATATTTTAACCTTGGTAATATATCCGAGGATATTTTAAAAGACTCAAGAAAGAGTTTTGAAAATGGTCTTCCTAATTCCAGCGAAGTCAAATTAGTTGACACAACAACATGGGGTAGAGTTCCTATTACACAATCACTTGTTAATGCTTTTGATAACAACCCTGAATCAAGAATATACCAAGATGTAGGACTTGATGGTTTGTCGGATAATGATGAAACTGATTTTTTTAAACCATATCTTAATTCGATATTAAACAGTTTTGGCTCTGGCTCAGATGCTTATAAGAATGCTGTTATTGACCCATCGAATGATAATTACCATTTTTTTAAAGGTAGCGATTATGATCAACAAAAACTAAGTATTCTTGATAGATACAAACAGTTTAATGGTTTAGAAGGAAATTCGCCCACCGCTGATTTATCGCCCGAAAGCTACCCAACTTCGGCAACACTAATACCAAATGTTGAGGATATTAATCTTGATAATACTTTAAGTGAAAATGAAAGTTATTACCAATACAAGATAAGTATTCGACCTGAAGATATGAAAATCGGTACAAATTATATAACCAATATTATTGAAAGCAATGTTACACTAAAAAATAAAAAAGAAGTAAAGGTAAAGTGGTATCAATTTAAAATCCCAATATATGAGCCTAATTCTAAAATAGGTGTAATTGATGGTTTTCAATCAATTCGTTTTATAAGAATGTTTTTAAAAGACTTTGAAAAAGACATAGTAATGCGTTTTGCAAAACTGGATTTAATAAGAGGCGAATGGCGAAAATACAGATTTGATTTATCTGAAGGTTCAGAAGTTACTACATATCCCCAAAAAACATCAGGAACATTTGATGTATCAGCAGTAAACATTGAAGAGAACGGCACAAAGTCTCCTGTGAACTATATATTACCACCAGGTATTGATAGAATAATCGACCCAACAAATCCACAAATGCGCCAACTAAACGAACAGGCTATTATGTTAAAAGTACTAAACCTTGAAGATGGCGGAGCAAGAGCAGCTTACAAAAATGTTAGTATGGATGTTAGACAATACAAAAAACTTCAAATGGAAATTCATGCTGAAGCTATTGAAAATTTTGCACTAAAAGACTATGAATTATCTGTTTTTATTAGAGTTGGTTCTGATTATAAAGAAAATTATTATGAATACGAAATCCCTTTAATACTTACTCAACCAGGGTTTTATAGTAACGATATTGAACAGGATAGATATAGAGTATGGCCTACTGATAATAAACTTGAAGTTGAATTTGAAATTTTTCAAAAACTTAAACAACTGAGAAATACTGAAATGCGAAGACAAGGAACTTCAGTATCATACACATCTCCTTTTACAATAAAAGATGGAAAAAATAAAGTAGTTGTAGTTGGTAATCCCAATTTGAGTAATATTAAAACAATAATGATTGGTATTAGAAATCCAAATAGAAATACTAACTTAAATGTTGATGATGGTTTGGATAAATCGGGTGAAATATGGTTAAATGAGCTTAGACTAACCGATTTTAACGAAAAAGGAGGTTGGGCAACAAATGCTCGAATTGCTACCAGATTTGCCGATTTTGCAACTCTAACTATGGCAGGACACATAAGCAAGCCAGGTTTTGGAAGTATTGAGAAAAAAGTAAATGAAAGACAAAAAGAAGAGATATTGCAATATGATATTTCTTCGAGTGTTGAACTTGGTCGTTTTTTTCCATCAAAATACAGAGTTCGTATTCCTGTGTATATGGGTATATCCGAAAGTTTTAGTAATCCTCAATATAATCCGCTCGACCCTGATATTTTATTAAAAACAACACTCTCAGACCCTTCGCTATCAAGTAATGAAAAAGATTCAATAAAAAGAATTGTTCAAGACTATACTAAAAGACGAAGCTTTAATGTTACAAATCTTAAAATTGAAGGAAAAGCAAAACGTAAAAAGAAAAAACGATTTTATCATGTTTCAAACTGGTCGACAAGCTATGCTTACAATGAAGCATATTCGAGAAATATAAATGTACATCATAATCTACAAAAAAACTATTCAGGCTCTATTAGTTATATTTTTAACAATAGACCAAAAAATATTGTTCCTTTTAGAAAAGTGAAATTTTTGAGACGTAAAGCATTTAGAATAATTAGAGATATAAACTTTTATTATCAACCTGTACTTATTGCTTTGCGAAACGAAATGACTAAGAGTTACAACGAAACTCAGCTAAGAGATATTAATAATATGGACATGATTATTGAACCATCGTTCAAAAAAGATTTTTTGTGGAACAGAACCTATGATATTAAATATAATCTTTCGCGAGCTATGAAGTTTCAGTTTACTGCATCTAATATTTCAAGAATTGATGAACCTTATGGTAGAATTGATAAATCAGTCGATGATTATAAAATTAAAAGAGATTCTATTTGGAACAATATATTTGATATGGGGAGAAATACTCAATACAACCACACTATTAATGCAAGTTACACTTTACCCATAAATAAATTACCTTTCTTGTATTGGACTAATGTAACAGCAAGATACCGTGGCATGTATGATTGGCAGTCTGGTCCAATAACCGCTGATACTATCAAACTTGGAAATACCATTAAAAATTCAAATTCAATACAACTTTCAGGACAATTTAATTTTAGAAGAATTTACAATAAATCAAAATATCTTAGGGATATTGAAAAAAAAATTGGAAAAGGTGATAAATCTCAAAAACGATTTAAAGAAGTTAATTTTGAAAAAAAGAATATTAACTTTAAACCGGATAAAGCCAAATCAATTACTCATCGTTTAATGACCGAAGATGTTACTGTAAAAGTATACGATGAAAATGGAAAAGAAATTACAGGAAAGCTATCTATAATAAATGCTAACAGAATAAAATTTAAAACAAGTAAAAAATACAAAAAAGCCAAAGTTGTAATAAAAGGTAGAAAAGAAGTTAAAGATAATTTTATTAGACGTGTAGTTGACAATTCGGTTTATTTTTTAATGGGTTTAAAAAATATTTCAGTAGCATATACCGAGAATAATGGTACAATAATGCCCGGATATATGCCAAAAACTAAAATAGCTGGACTTCAAAACTATAATAATGTTTATGCTCCAGGCTGGGAATTTATAACTGGTATACAAGATGATGACTTCCCAATAAAAGCAACAAATAATAATTGGATAACCAAAGATACATTACTAAACCTACCATACAAGATGACACATACATCAAATCTAAATATAAGAGCTACAATTGAGCCAATAAAAGATTTAAGAATAGATTTGACAGCAAATAGAACATTTACCCAAAATAAAACAGAATTTTGGATTGCTGATAACAATGGCGATTTTAATGTATATAATAAAATGCTTTCTGGTAATTTTAGTATGTCGTATAATACTATATTTACTTCTTTCCAGAAATTTGGAAAAGATTACTATTCAAAAGCATATGAGAATTTTAAAGAAAATAGGTATGATATTGCATGGAGACTTGCTAATGAACGTTTGTCTGCTCGAAAAACAAACAGCCCTGAATATAATCCTGCTGAAGCTAATAAAGAATCAGATGAGGATGTAGCTTATCCAAAAGGATATAGTCAATATTCTCAAGAAGTACTAATACCATCTTTTTTGGCAGCATATTCCAATAAAACGTCTAGTAAGATTAATCTTTCAGCATTTCCATTAATACCCAAACTAAATTGGAGAATAGTTTATAAGGGCTTAACAAATATTGATTTTACAAAACATATTTTCAAAACAATAAACTTAATGCATGCATATCGTTCGACATATAATGTTGGTTCATATGTTAGTAATCCTGCATATAGCTTTGCTCAGAAAGATTATGATGGATATAGTTGGGTAACAGAAGAAATAAAAGATTTATTTATACCAGAACAAGAAATATCCACAGTTTCAATTAATGAACAATTTAGTCCACTTATTAGTGTTGATGTAGTTTGGTTTAATAATTTAAATACAAGATTTGAATATAAGAAATCTCGTAACTTATCTTTAAGTTTAGCTAATAATCAGCTTATTGAAACAGCAAGCACAGAGTTTTTAATTGGTTTAGGATATAGATTTGAAGAATTACCAATTATAATTAAAAATAAAGGAAAGCAAAAAAAATATCAAAGTGATTTAAATATAAGAGCCGATTTATCAATAAGAGATATGATGACTATTATCAGAAAGTTAGATGAGTCAATAAATCAGCTTACAGCAGGTCAAAAAAATACATCTATAAAAATATCAGCTGATTATATGTTAAGTAAACGCTTTAATATTAGAGTTTTTTATGACCATGTAATAAATTCACCAAAAATATCAACTTCATTTAAAAACTCAAATATAAAAATTGGAATAAGTATTAGATTTACTTTAATTCCTTAGTCTAACTTGATTATAAGGTCTTCGACCTATTTAATGTGGCTTACGCATTTTAGGAAATGACGAATTATAAATTACGAATTGGTTTACACCTAAAAATAAGTATTTTACAAAAAACAAATCGGGAAGTTATTTTTTAACGATTACTTATTAATAATCTAACAGTGTTCGTATTAATAAAACATAAATATTGAAAAACATTTGTAAGACTACTTACAATTAATCACTGTCAGGGTTTCCATTAAATAAAGCGGAATATTGGTTACCGTAAAGACAGACCTGCATCTGTATCTACGGTATCAACAAAAATAACATTTCGTTTTTTCGACAATTGATTTTAATATATTGATTATTTAACAAGCCATAAATCTACGGTATCAGAAACGTCTTTCAGTTTAATCCAGTTTCAGAACTCACAAAAACAGTTCTTTTTTTAAAAACAATCGTAAGTTAAAAGTTAATAAAGTTTAATTGAAAGTTACTCATAAACTGGGCTTATAAAAATTAATAAATAACAACAATATTATTAGTTCTAATTTTATTCTTTTTTTTATTGTGTTGCTTATGCCCATTCAGGCATAAAAACTTACTAACAAAATAAAAAAACATTTTAGGAACTAATAAAAAACTTAAATAATCTACTTTTGCTCGTATTTTTATAAGCCCACCCCGATGGTAATCGGGGGAGAATTATAAACTGTTAGGTGGAAATTGAAACTTGTCAACTCACATAATTTATGATTTTATTTCATCAAGATATTTTGTCATTGTATAAATATTTGATTCTAATAATAGTTTCAAGTAATCATTGCTAAAAGAACTATCAACTGATTCAAAATATGTTTTAAAACGAATTTCACCATCTTCAAAATCAAGCTCAAAATTTCCTACTGGTAGATCAAAATTAATTTCATTAATTTTTTTGCATGTTTCCATGCGCTTTTCTTCTGGAATTTTTAATTGTGGACTTGAGTATAGAACTATTTGGTTTATATCTTTTCTTATATTTGTATAAAAATTGATTATATCATCTTTAACATACATTTTAAATACAATTTTTTTAGAGTTTAATATTTCACAATTTAATGTTTTCATAATAAAAAATAAATAAATCTTTCTAACAAATGGGTCTGAATATTTAGATAAATCAAGCCATCTGGTTGCGTATCCCATTTTTAAACTTCCCTCCATATCATCTGGAATATCAACTTCTTGTTTAACATAATTAGCAAACCAATTTTCGGTGTTTAGTAGTATACTATTATTTTCATTATTGTTAATATTCTCAAAATAGGAAATTAGTCCTTTTGCATTTTTGACATCCTTATGTATAGTTGAATATAGTTTTTTATTTAAAGTTAAATCAATTTCTATTGGTTTATTATCTAAAAATTCATACGATGTGTCTTGCTTTCGCATCATTCCATTTAAATTGAATGATTCTTTGTTATCTACTATTTTATAAGTTTTTTCACTAATTTCAATCAATATTTTGACATCTGTAATTTTGTTATCAGTTACTACAATGTTTGTTTCTTTTAACAAAACATCTAATTTTTCATTATAGGCTGAGTTCATCAATAGAACTACATCTTGGATATATTTCGTTTCGTTTATATTCATTTTTTTCTTTTTATATTATATTTTCATGCTAAAACCTACACTTTATGTGTGGGTAATATGCAAATATTTAAAAAATTATGTTTAGAATATTAAATTCTATTTATTAAATGATTGATTATAATCAATTTGTAATTTCGCTTGAATTATTGTACCTTAATTAGTGTCCATCCATAAAGTCAATAAAATCGCAAAGCGATGACCTATTGGTAACCCACGATGGTAATCGTGGGCTGATAACAAGCCAATTACATAAATGCCTTTAGGTATGACCTATAAAATTGCTGACTTTATGGACGCACACTAATTAAGTACTGTTATAAAAGTTTTTCTACATTTACCTATTCATAACTTACTGAATAAATTGTCTTTATACTATTGCGTAAGCAACTATAAATTAGGTTGAAGACCTTAACTTACCAAAATGCCTATTTTATATGATTAGCTATTTTAAAGTTTTGCTCTTAAAAAGCGTCTAATTTAAAACTGGTAGTCATTTATTCCTATGCTATCTTTATATCCCATTTTGAACCATCATATATAAGTTTAAATATATTTGTTTTGTATTTTACAGAACCTTTTAACACTGAAACACTTAGTGCGTACTTCGTTAAAGATGAAATTTGTGCAGAACCAGTAATTTTGGGAGTATTAAAGTCTATTGTAATGGTGAGGTCTAATCCGCCATCAACCCCGCTTCCTTCAAAAGCACCTTTTGTACTCGAAGAAGATGGTGCTGTTGGGACTAATTTATTTTCTCCTTTAACTACTGCTTCTAAATTTGTAAGAATATCATGTTTTTCTTTTAAAGACTCGGCTTTATTGTATGTTTTTGCTATTTTACCTTCTGCTTCTTTGTCATTACCTATTTTGGCAGCTTCTTTCAATTTCCCTATCACTGTTGTAAATAAGCCAAGGAAACCTAATGCACCTGCAGGAATTTTAGTACTATTTATTGATGCAGATAATTCTTTTTTAACACATTTACGCCCTGCATAAACCATTGCAAACGAAACCTCACCTGCTCCTATTCCAGTTTCAACTCCTAATATAACGTTAAATCCAGCAGTACCTTTTCCAGCTTTACCTCCTGTTGTGTCTTTGTCATATCGTAAGCCTCCTTCGATTTCTGCAGATGCAGAACCAGCCACAATTTTACTGTCTCCAAGTTCGCCTTTTGCTCCAGCATGTATTCCCATTTCAACATAAGCTTCACTATCGGTACCAAATGCTTCATCTTCTGTAGTTTTAGCAAATTTTTCGGCTGCTGCTTTTCCTCCCCATGCAAAATCGGCAAATCTTTTAAATACACTTTGTTTCATTCTTTTATAAAAAGCATATGATATAAGTTTCATTGCTTGCTCAGGGCTTGCTCCTTTTGATTCTAAGTAAAGACCTATTTCTCCTTTTATATCTATAATACCAGGTATTTTGGCACCCCCAAGAAGTGTAATTTGAGTTTTAGTTAAAAACGATTTGTCATCTCGTTCTGCTTTTATTAAAAATTTTCCACCAAGATATCCAATACCACTAGGCTCAATAGGAATATTAACTTCGACTTCAAGTTCTCCTGAACTAAAAGGGGTGGGTGCTATTTTACCTATAGTGAAACCTAGATTTGTGAATATAGATTTTGCAGATTTCTCTTCGTAATATTTTTTTACTTTTTCTAAATTAGAATCTTTAGAAGCTGTTTCAATATTAGCAAAAATCTCCTCGTTACTTGCTCCAAGTTGCATAGACCAAGCAACTACATCGTTCAATAAGCTTTCGGTGTGCTTAATAAATAAATCAAAGCCATATGCTCGTTTTATTTTATTAGGGTCATCTCCTATTTCTCCGTACCATGCTTGTGATAGTCCTCTGAGTATATAGAAATAACTTTGAGCTTTTAGTAGTTTATTTTTATCTAAATCTCTTACTGTTAATTTATTTTTTTTACTATATACAATTGGTAGCTCTGTTTGTATTTTTTTGATTAATTTTATAATTTGATTTTTGGCTTTACCATTTGTTGTAAGCGTACTCTCATAAGTAATATCTTTAAATATATTACTATCAACTAATTGTCCATCTGGTACTTGGCTCATCAACCCATCAGCTTTGCTTATGTGTTTTGCATATTCTTTGTCACTTGTTCTTTGAACAATATTTGATGCTGATGTATTTTTTGAATTAGCCTTTTTTTGTAAAGGTTTTTCCCAACGTGCTGCTTTTTCTCCTTCTGTATCTGCGTTGTTTTCTAAGTATTTGCTATCATTTATTTTATACTTACCAATTTGTTTATTTGCTTGCACTTTGCCTTCTCTTTGTTGTACTACATGGGCAAATTCGTGTCCTATAAGCTCTTGACCTTTTTGGGTTTGGGGCTTAAATTGTCCGGGTGCAAAGTGTACACTGTCGCCTTGTGTAAAAGCTAATGCTCCTACATCTGTTGCTTGTTGGGAATTTTTATGAATGTTTACATTTGAAAAGTCCGTATTGAATGACCCCTCCATCTTGTTCATAACATTTTGGGGAATACTGCTGTTTGTATCGTATTTTTTTTGCTGAATTGGATTTTGGTCTGTTTCATTATTAGTTTTAAACTTTCCTTGCAATAAATCTTCGTCCTCTAAATCTGCTTGTTTTTGTATAGTTTGTTCTTTTAACTGAATATTGTCACTAAAATCAATATTTGAATCATGATTTTTAGTTTTTTCTTGTATAGGCTTTGTTTTATCAATATTATTAAACGGATTATCTGTTGCATTTGCATTTGCTATACTGTTATTGTTTTTTTGAATATTTGCATTTGCATTTGCTCTGCTTGTATTATCTTCTTTGTCATATTGTTTTTTCATATTAGGAAATTTTTAATTAATAATAAAATCAAAGCTAATATTTTTTTTTAAATTATTCTTATTAAAATGGATATAAAATTAAAAAAGATGTAATGGGTTAAATTAATTCTTAGAATAAATACTGTATGATAAGTAATGAACAATTGATAATTTTGCTTAGTTCTACTTCCAGACTTACCTATTGCTAAATATCAGAAAATTACAATGCATGTAAAAGAAAGTTTACTGACACTTTTATCACAACTCAACTATTCAGAACTCACAAAAAGTGTTTAATTGAACAAAAACAATGGCAAATTAAAATGAAAGATTTGGCTATCCGCGTAAAGTTGGACAGTGTTGTTTATCAGGTATTTTGTAACAGGATAAAAATCAATCCTGTTAATCCTGTAAATCCTGTCAAAAAAATAAAATAATGTCCAATACCAAACGTGTAGCCAAAGATTTATATCGAATATTTAATGTAGAACGTATTATACAGAATAATATTCAAAGTAATACTTTAGTTACCATAGAAATATCTTATTTTTCATATTCTACATTCGATATTCTACATTTAATTTTTTTAGTTTATGAGTAACTTTCAAGTAAACTTTAGAAATCGTTAAAAAATAATTTTTCGATTTATTTTTTTTTTGTAAATTTGAGATGTTGGTCTTGTACAAATTTTAATTAATATTTTCATATTTTGTTTACTTATCATTGTATTTATATTACACTTTTGAGTATTCATTATTCTTACAATTTCATCCCAACAATAGCTAATGCATTTGCTTTTTAGCTTATACTGTATAAAATTTACAATAAAATATGTAAATCTATATAACATTACTGAACCTGTTTGTAAACGGTTCCTATCTATATCTGTAAGTTCTCAATAGTTACTTTTTGATGTTTTTTTTATGGTTTATTTAGTTCTACTTTACGAACTTAAATAATGCTAAAAATAAGATGTTTAGCATTTAA
>JAOZVK010000527.1 GCA_029938185.1 Bacteroidales bacterium
TGTGCTGGTGCCGTTTTATTTTTTGTGTTTTTTTTGGTGCTTCGCACCTCAAAAAACACAAAAAATAAAACGGCACCAGCACATTTCCGTTAGCGTGCATTCAAAACCAAGTCTATGAAAATTCAAGAACAAAAATAAAGTATAGAATACTTTTCATTAAAATAAGAAAAATCACTAACTTTACAAAAAATATTAATTTGAATGGAAAAAAATAAAAATATAGATGTTAATTTTTATAAAAACCTTAAAACATTAGGTTTTCATAAAGGAGATGATGTCTTGTTTTTAACAAATAAAACTTCAAATATTCCTTATGAAATTAGGTTTTTCATTGACAAAGCAATTGAATTAAATGCCTCTGCTATCTATTTCAGAAAATTGCCAACAGGAAATTATCAACCTCAAATTTACTTATACGATTATACAGATAAAGATTTTAATTTCAAGAACGAACTTGAATTAACTGAAATTCAAAAAAAAATATGGAGTAGTGGCGAAAGTCCATTAGCCTGCTTTTTCTATAAGACGGAAATAAAAATACTAAACTGCACAACACACATTTCAGATAATTATAAACCTTCTTATTTAATAGAAAGTCTTAAAATTTCAGGCAAAGCACATAAATTATACAACGAACAATTTGCGGTAAAAATAAAAAGTGGCATTTTTTGGGAAGAAGAAGATAAGAAAAAGTTTAAATTTTCAAATAACTCTTCCTACAATAAATTAATTGAAAATATTCAATATATTATTTCAATTTTAAACGAAAATTATACGGAATTAGACGATGTTTTTATCAACAAAATTATTGTTCAATCAATTTTAATAAAATACCTCGAAGAACGAATTGATACAGATGGAAATGAATTGCTTTCGAATAAATATTTTAAACAATTTGACAATTCAAAAACATTTATAGAAGTATTGGCAAAAGGTAAATTCGTAGATTTATTAAATTCTTTAAATAATCCGGAAACAGGTTTTAACGGTAATGTTTTTCAATGGACAAAAACAGAACAAGACAGACTAAAAAAAATAGACTTGTCATTGTTGGGGAGTTTATTGGATACTAAAAAAACAACATTATCCTCTCAGCAACAGGAACTTTTTCCAAACTGGCGATATTTTGAATTTAAATATATACCTGTTGAATTAATCAGCCGACTTTATGAAGAGTTTTTAGGTGATAATAAAAAAGAAAAAGGTTTATATTATACACCTGCTCATTTAACAAAACTTCTGGTTGATGAGAGCTTACCTTTAACAAAATACAATAAAATAAATATAAAAACATATAAAATTCTTGACCCTGCTTGCGGTTCAGGTATTTTTCTTGTTACTGTTTTTAAAAGGCTTGTGCAAATATGGCGTTTACAAAATGATATGAAACACCCCAATTTAGAAGTTCTGAAAAATATTTTAAGAAATATTTACGGGATTGATAAAGAGGAACAAGCCGTAGAATTAGCATCGTTTAGTTTAAGTTTGGCACTTTGCAACGAATTGCAACCTCTTGAAATTATTAACAAATTAAAATTTGATGATTTAACTAAAACGAATCTAATTTATTCAGATTTTTTCAAAGTAAAAGACAAATTAAAAAAAACAAAATTTGATTTAATAATTGGAAATCCACCTTTTAACCGTGGTGCGATTAGTGAATATTCAAAAGTTTGGGAACATGAAGACGAAAAAGTAAAAATTCCGCAAGGGCAAATTGCTTTAAAATTTTTATCAGAATCAATACCTTTTTTAAAAGAAAAAGGATTGCTGTGTTTAATTATTAAAGCATCAGGTTTACTTTATAATAGCACTTCTGCCGACTATAAAAGAGTTTTGTTTTCAAATTTCAATGTGCCTCAAATACTTGATTTTACAGCGTTGGCAAGGAATAATTCATTGTGGGAAAACGGTGCAGACGTTGCTACTGCTGCAATATTTCTTAAAAATGAAAAACCAAAGCCGAATAATAATATTCTTCATTTAACTTTCAGAAGAACAAAAGCTACAATTGAACGAATTGTTTTTGAAATTGATGATTACGATTTGCATTTTGTTGATAGAATTTCGGCTGTTGAAAATCAATATATTTGGAAAAATAATTTGTTAGGTGGAGGAAGAGTTAAAATTCTTGTTGATAAGGTAAAGAATTTGGCAAGTTTAGAAAGTTTCTTAAAAACTAACAATTCATTTATAGAAGAGGGATTTGAAGTTGGAACAAAGGGCAAACTGAAACCAAATTTCATCTACAATATTAAAACACTACCAACAAAAGCGATTAGTGAAAATAGCATTAATTATGAAATGTTAGATGAAATTGATAATGAAACGGTATTTTCAAAAATTCCACCAAAAGAATCTTTTGAAGCACCAAACCTAATTATCTGGGAAAATATTGGCAAAAAGAGATTTCCAATATTCAATAATCATAATGTATCATTTTCGTTTAGAAGAAGGTTAATTTCAATAAAATCAAAAAATAATGACACAAAACTATTAAACTCTGTGTTTAAATCTTTTGAAGAATATTATACATTTTATAAGTTTTATTTTTTATCAACAAGTAGTGAAACTCTCATTAATCGGAATAATACTTTTTTGTTGAAAGATTTTAAGAACTTACCATTTATAACCAAAGATGTATTTTCTGATTTTGACAAAAATATAATGAATGATGTTTTATTGTATTTAGAAGATTTTTTTATTCACGGCGAAAGCTCAAAAGCTGTCAAATATATACCACAAGGCAAATTAAAAAATATAGTTTCAGATTACGGACAAGAGTTTTCAAAAATTCTTAATCTGATTTACGAAGATAAAAATAAGCATTTTAGATTAAGTGATGTAGTGAAATTAAAAAATTCATTCATTGCCACAATTTTTAAATACGACTCTAAAAAAGACAAGGTTATTTTTCATTCAGACAATTCAAAACTAAACCTTAACGCATTATCCGATTTTGAAATATCAAAACAACTAACAATAAATAGGATTATAAAATTATATCCTGATAATGATACCATAGTGTTTGTAAAACCAAATCAATATAGATATTGGTTGTCTTTAACCGCCTATCGTGATGCCGACAAATGTTTTTCTGACCTTTCTAATTTAGGATACTAATGATAGCAGAAGAAGAATATAATTGTAGTCAAGCCCCAAAAACAAGTATTCCGAAAGGAAAAACTGTTTCTTTTATTGTAAATACTATAAAAGAAGTTCCTTCGTATTTTATTTCAGCATTAAATAATCCTAAGTTAATTAAACCTCTGAATGAAAATAAATTAACTCAAATTATAGTAGAACAAATAAATGCTATTTTATTCGATAGTGGCTTTTCAATATTAGCAGCAAATCAGTATAGTGATTTATTTTACGGCACAAAAGGAATTCCTGATTTTTATTTTCATACTATTGAAAAAGGCAAAACAAACGAACCCCTCTTTATTGTAGAATCCAAAATATTACCTGCACCTCCTCCAAAAGAAAGAGAAATGGAATATGTAACAGGAGATAAAAAAAATGGCGGAATAGAACGTTTTAAAATTGAGAAACACGGGAAAGGCATAAACAACTGTGGATTGATAGGTTTTGTTAAAAAAGATAGTTTCGAGTATTGGAAAAATCAAATTAATGATTGGATTGATAAATTATCGGAAAATGATACTTTTTGGAATACTGATGAGAAACTTAAAATAGATAAAATTTCATCAAACTACTCTTTTTTAAATTCTATTGCACATAGAGAGAAAGCTGATAATATTTCAATTTGTCATTTCTGGATTGATATAAAATAGGCACGCTAACAGCGGCTCGGATGTCATTTTGTTTTTAGTGTTTTTGGGGTGCTTCGCACCACCAAAAAACACTAAAAACAAAACGCCACCGGTAGCCGTGTTCGTTAGCGGTAATTGCCTAATATTTATAATCAACAAAATATAATTAAATACGATT
>JAOZVK010000095.1 GCA_029938185.1 Bacteroidales bacterium
AGGAACTAATAAAAAACTTAAATAAGCTATTTTTGCTCGTATTTTTATAAAACCACCATTGAACCATTGAATAATTGTACCATTGTATAATTGTACCATTGTATAATTGAATGTGTAAGCAACACTAAAATAGGTCGAAAACCTTATTCAGTTATTAAAAATAAAAGCTTCCAGTTTGCATATTGCACAGGAGGCTTTTTTTATGAATAAAGCAAAGCAACATTAAATAGGTCGAGCTCATTATGATTATTTAATAAAAAATGTGTATATTTATAAAAAAAAATGAGTCTTTTGTCAAATTATAAATTATTAGTTTTGAAAAAATAATTGAATATATTAATTTTGAAATTACAAATATTAAAAAACTAAACAAATAGCAATAATTTTTTTAATTATTTACAAGCCTCAATACCCTTAAAACTAATCAATAAGTAGTCTTACAAAAGTTTTTCGGCATTTGTTTTTGTACAATTGGCTATATGATAGTAATTTATAAAAATACGTAAGCCACATTAAATAGGTCGAAAACCTTACAAAAAATTTAGGCTTAAACAATAAGGGGAGATTGTTGTAAAATAAAGGTTTTTAAAATTTCAATATAACACAGAAAATCGTTTTTTTGGAATACCTTCAATAAAATACAAAAAAATATAACATAAATTAATAATTCTATTATCTAAATATTAATTAATATGAAAAAAATATATATACTATTGTTAATAATCGTAATTCTAACTAGTTTGCTGTATAATAGTTGTAAAAAAGATAATACTACATTTACAATATTAAGAACAGTATACGAAGGTACTTATATAACACGACTTGGAGGCTCAACATATACAAGTGGAAAAAAAGATTCTATCATAAAAAAAGCTGCATATTATGCCAGAGTAGAAGGTTATTTTACACATACAACAACTGATACTATTTTGAACTATGGACATTGTTGGTCACTCAAAAACCCACCATTAATAACTCATGATACTTTGAGAAGTTCAAACGGACAATTTAATGATGACGATTCGCAAATATTTAACAGTAGAATTTCAAATCTCGAACCTGAAACTGATTATTATTTTCGTTCCTACATAATAACTACAAAAGATACAGCATACAACCCTATTATAAAATCATTCAAAACACTCCCTCCTGTTAATGAATGGTTTGATATAAGCATAAATGGTGAAAAACCTCAGCCAATGGCTGATGCAGTTTTGTTTAAAGTTGGAGATAAGTTTTATTATGGTACTGGTACATATGGAATTGAAGCCTATTCGCGATCAATCTGGGAATACAACCCAACAACCGATGTTTGGAAACAAGCTGCTTCTATTTATGGTGCCGGTTGCACAGGTGCTGCTGGTTTTGGTTTAGAATATTTTGACAAAAAAAATAACATAACACTAAAAAGAGGTTATATACTTAAAGGTTTTACAAATGGCAGTTCGTTAGAAAATGAATTTATTGAATATAATCCAGATTATAATTCATGGAAGAAAAAAGACAATGCTCCATTTCCTGGTTTAACCAGATATAATGCTGTTTCATTTTCCATAAATGATATTGGTTACATAGGAGCTGGCGAAAGTTTACAATCCAATGAATTTAATTCATTTTGGAGCTATTCGCCTGCAATAGAAAGCGATCCCAATAGTTTAAAAACTCCTTGGAAGCAAATAAGTAGACCCACCGAACAAAGCAGAACAAGAGCTGTTGCATTTACGATTGGAAGCAAAGCATATTATGGTTTAGGTAGAAATGGGAGTGATTTTTATAAAGATTTTTATCAATACAATTCAGAGTTTGATTCATGGACAAAGTTAAAAGATTTCCCTGGAGATGCACGAGCCAATGCTGTTGGTTTTTCTATTGACGATCAAGGTTTTGTTGGCTTGGGTGATAATATTGATGGAGCAAACGGCAAACGATATAGTGACTTTTGGAAATATGACCCATTCAATGGTACTTGGACAGAAAGAAAAGAATTAGGATTAAACAAAACATCATCATATGCTGTTGCATTGACAAGAGCAGTTGGTTATGGCTATAATTCAAAAGGCTATGTGCTTGGTGGTCAATACACTGATGATAATGAAACAGTTGGCTGGAATTGGAATCAAACAATAAGAATTTTTTGGCCTTTTAGAGAAGAAAGTGAAAGTACTAATAAAAAATAAATTATAATAACCTGTAGATTAATTCGAAAAACTGACAAAGTATGAACAAATAAATAATTGACACACAATGATATGCTTGATATTTTGTGTAATAATTATTGTAATTAGTAAATTTAAAAAACACATGAGAAAAATTATTTATTTCATAATATTATTTATTTTATTAAATAATATCAATAGTTACTCACAGAAATGGGGTGAGTATCAATATTTTGTACTTAGAGTAGGTATGACACATAATTTACTTAGTGGCACACCAGGCACTTTTGATAATAAGTTTCTTAAAACTCCAAAAGGCGAAATTCAATTAAAACCAGTATCAAGTATAGGGTATATTCCAGCATGGCATATTGATTTATATTTTCATTACGATTTTTCGAGTGATAAAGCTGGGATTATATTTGGGATAGAATACAACAATGGAGGTGTTTCAACGGAATATGAAACAATAAGTAATAATTATACCTTAGTTGAAAAATTTAGAGCAAATAAAATAGCTGTACCCTTATTGTTAAAATTTGGTCGTGAAATTTTTGATGACCAAAGATACATTTTTGTAGGAGTGCAATATAACCTAAATCTAATGTTATCTAAAACAGAAAAAGTAAGTTGGATAAATGATCCTTTAAAAAGCAAAGGTAATATTGAAGAGCTAAGAAGAGATAATCTTTCATTTATAATTGGTTTTAATTATATGATTTTTAATATCCAACTTGAATATATGCCTCAAAATTTTCTTAACAAAGACTATGAAATAACATTTGACAATATTAATTACAAACCTTTTGAAAATATCAACCAAAACTTATTTTTTATAAAAACAAGTTTTACACTACCTTTGTCTGACTGGGCAGGTACTAAAAATTATAAAGTAAGAAGATTTATTCGTAAAATAAAATTTTGGAGGTAAAACGGCTACCCTCGTAAGATTGGATATACTTGTTTTTCAAGTGGTTTTAACCATAAAGTCAAAGTGAAACTTTGCAAAACTTTGCAATAAACGTTTGTGCAAGTTTGCAGTTAAAAAGCGTCTAACTTAAAACTGGTAGCAATAAAACTAAGTTTAATTTATAAAAGAAAAATATATGAAATATTTAAAAAAAAGTTGTTTTATTTTGTTTTATCTGAAACTATTTATTGTCTTATTTCTGTTTTCTTGTACTACAAATCAAAATAATGATAATGATAATGTGGTGGAGACAAGTACAAATAATAAATCAGAAAAAGCATTAGATAAAGCAAAAATAATTTTTTATTCCTTGCCATCGCCAGTAGAAATGACTCTTGTGCTACAAAGTGCAAATACAGAGTATAATGAAGAGTTCTTAAATCCGTTAATAAAAATTGATGATTATTCGACTAATAAAAGTTTAGCACTAAACTTAGGAGTATATAGTGCTGATTTGAGCTATTGTACACTTTTTAATCAACAGCAAACTATGATTAAATATATGTCTGCAACTAAAAAAATAGCCGAAAATTTAGGTATAACCGATGCTATTAATGATTCAACAATGATAAAATTAAGAGCTAACTATAATAATAAAAAAGCAATATTAGATATTATATCTGAAACTTTTTTAAACTCAAATGCGTATCTAGAAGAAAATGATAGAGCAGAAATTGCTGCATTAATTATGGCAGGTGGTTGGATTGAATCTCTTTATATTGGTATTCAATTATCTGAAAAAAACGTTAAAAAAAATCCTGAATTAACAACTGTTATTATAGACCAATTGATTGCTATAGAAGACTTAGTAGGACTATTAGAGCTATATAAAAATAATAAAAATATTGCATCAATTTTGCCAAATATAATTGAGCTTAAAACTATTTATTTTGATATTAATGAAAAAAATAGAGAAAGTTCATATCTAAAAATATGTAATAAAATAGAAAAAATACGTAGTAATTATACTCAATAAAAATTATAGAGGCTATGACAAAAAAAATAATATTGGTTTTGGTATTAACATTACTATTACCCCTTTTTAGTATTGCACAATGTAAAGAATTTGCAAAAAATGAAGGTCTCCCATTATTAGGTCCATACACTCAAAGTGGAAGATATCATGCATTACTTTTATACGAAGGCGAGCAAATAAAAATGTATAAGACATTAACAAAAGGTATTGATTACAGGTTTATTCTAAGTGTGGGAGATGGACTACCACAAAATACCAATTTTATTATAATGAATTGGAAAAAAGAAATAATTTTTGATAATGCAAAAAATGATTTTGATAAACTCTTTGATTATTCTTGTCAAAAAAGCCAAAGAGTTTTGATAGTTGTAAAAGTACCCAGAAATAATAATTCAGAAAAAGAAAAAAGTGCATGCGTGTCCTTAATTACTGGTTTCAAAAAAACTGAATAAATTTAATGTTCATTATTCATTGTTAATTTATATATCGTCAAGCGAACAACCACAAAATTTACAATATTCAGCATCAAGGTCATGTCCCTCTTTAATACAACTTGGACAAACTATAGTTGTTATTTTTTTTGTTTTTTGGAATGTAAGCTCCGAACTTACAATGCCAGTTGGAACTGCTATTATAGCATAGCCCAAAATCATTACAAAACTTGCAATAAATCGACCAAATGTTGTAACTGGAGCAATATCGCCATAACCTACTGTTGTGAGTGTAACAATTGCCCAGTATATACTTTTTGGAATACTTGTAAAATTATTCTCCTCACCCTCAACCAAATACATTATAGTTCCAATTATAGTAACAAGCATTACAATGGCATATAAAAATACACTTATTTTGTGTCGGCTGGCTTTTAAGGCTGATATTATTACACTTCCTTCGGATACATAGCGAGATAGTTTGAGTATACGAAAAATACGCAACAACCTTAGTGCCCTGATAACAATAAAACCATGAGTTCCAACTATAAATAAACTTAAATATGAAGGAATGACAGATAGCAAGTCTATAATACCGTAAAGACTAAATATATACGAGAATGGCTTTTTTATTATAGCAATTCGTAAAAAATATTCGAGTGTAAAAATTATAGTAATTGTCCACTCTGCTATTTTCAGTAAACTAGAATATTTTTTATTAATTTCCGAAACACTTTCGAGCATAACCAGTAAAATGCTCAACAAAATTGCTATAAGTAAAACGATATCAAAAAGTTTGCCTGCCTTTGTATCTGCTTCAAAAACAATTTCGTATAAATGGTTTTTTAATTTCATAATTAATAAGTCGAAGACCTTATAATATATTTAACAATTGTTCTTTTATTTTTTCTAATTCATCTTTCATCTGAACAACAATTTTTTGTATTTCAGAATGATTTGCTTTTGAACCAATCGTATTAATCTCACGTCCAATCTCCTGACTTATAAATATAAGTTTTTTACCAACAGATTTGTTTTCTGATATTGTTTTAATAAAATATTTACAATGATTAGCAAGCCTGACCTTTTCTTCGGTAATATCATATTTTTCGAGATAATATATTAATTCTTGCTCATATCTGTTTTTATCTATATCTATATTATTGGATAATTCATTTAGGCTATTTTTTAGTTTTGTTCTTATTTTTTGTTTCCTTTCATCTTCAAACTCAGGAATTTTATTTAATAAGCCTTCTATTATTTCAATTCTGTTTAAAAAATCTTTTTCTAAAATCAAACCTTCCTGACTTCTAAATTCAATTAATTCTGTAATAGCCAAATTAAGTGTCTCTTTAAATTTTGTCCATTCATCGTTACTTATTACAGAATCTTCGGTACTAATAATATCGGGAAGCGATAATATTGATTGAAATATATTTTCATTTAAATATTTAATATTTAGACTATTTGCAATACTATTCAATTGATTGTAATAATTTTCAACAATAGCATTGTTAATATTTCCTGCTTTATTATTACCAAATGAATCAATTTTTAGGTTAAGTTCCACCTTCCCTCTTTCTAATTTTTTGGCAATAATATTTCTAATAATAATCTCTTTTTCTTTGTAATAGCTTGGCAATTTAGATAAAATATCAATTTGCTTGCTGTTTAATGATTTTATTTCTATTGTTATTTTTTTATCTTCTAATTCGGCAATTGCTCTACCGAAACCAGTCATTGATTTTAACATAAATTCTTAATTATTAACGAATTAAAGTCCCTTTATTTGTTTCATATTACTTAGCTTTGTAGTAGAACAAGTTATATGTTTCTTCAGTATTATTTAGACAAGATTTACAGGATTTACACGTTTAAAATATCCGGCTACCAGTTTTAAGTTAGCCGCTTTTTAAACACAAAGTTACACAAAGTTACACAAAGTTTGACGTAAAATTTTGCTAATATTTACTTTAATTTTATGATTAAAACTACTTGAAAAATAAGACTGTCCAACTTCTGACGGGTAGCCAAATATCCTGTTAATCAGTGGTCAGTAAATAAAACCCAAAAAACGCTGAAATTATTTTTCCAGCGTCTAATTCATTTTAAGCACCTAATACTGCTTATGCAAAATAAAAATGGTAAAGTGCCCAGAACAAGAATCGAACTTGCACTCACAAATCGTGAACATGGCCCTCAACCATGCGCGTCTACCAATTCCGCCACCTAGGCATTTATATTTTGCAAAAGTAAAAATAATAATTTAAGGTAAAAACTGTTTTGTATAAAAAAAAGTTTTATTTCTAAATATTTAATCATGTATCATTCATAAAAACTTATGCCTAATGAGTGTTTTTTAACATATTAATTTAATTGTAAAATAGTTTTTTTATAGAATTAACTAAATATAATATTTTTCAACAGTTTTTAATACACTGATTTTCATTATTGTATAAACTAACATATTGTACAACATTTTTAAAATATAATATTATTACTATGTTTGCATAACAAAATATTAAAAATATAAAAACTATTAGATATGAAAGTATTAATATGCATCGGTCATGTACCGGACACTACATCAAAAATAAGGTTCACTGATAATGATACCAAATTTGACAAATCAGATATACAATATATTGTTGGTCCTTATGAAGAATTGGGTTTAACAAGATTGTTGGAATTAAAAGAAGCAAAAAAAATAAAAACAATTACAGCAATCAATGTTGGTCTGAAAGAAACAGAAGCAACTTTGCGAAAAGCTCTTGCAATTGGAGCCGACAATGCAGTAAGAGTTGATGCAAATCCAACAGATGCTCTATTTGTTGCAAAACAAATTGCTGAAGTTTGTAAAAAAGATAATTATGATATTGTTATAACCGGAAAAGAATCAATTGATTATAATGGTGGTCAAGTAGGCGAAATGATTGCAGAATATTTAGGGGTGCCTTCAATTTCGAGTACTGCCAAATTAGACTTAGATGGAGACAAAGCTACACTAGTAAGAGAAATAGATGGTGGTAAAGAGGTAATTGAAACAAGTATACCATTTGTTGCAACTGCACAAAAAGGTTTTGCTGCTGAACCAAGAATACCAAGTATGAGAGGTATAATGCAAGCAAGAAGAAAAAAATTAGCTGTTGTAGCAGCTGTTAGTCAAGATGAAAAAACAAAAACTACAAAACACTTTTTACCTGAAGCTAAAGCTGCTTGTAAAATGGTTGATGCTGACAATGTTGGTGAATTAGTAAGATTACTTAACGAAGAAGCAAAAGTTATTTAGGAAATTACGAATTTTGAATTACGAATTATGAATTACGAATTATGAATTACGAATTGGTTTACACCTAATGTAAGTACCAATACAAAAGTTTTTACACATTTGTATTTCTTAAATCTATTGGTTTGTAGTCTCATTAATTGTATCATTGAACCATCAAATATTGTAAAAAATTTATTTGTAAGCAAGGTAAAATGGCTCGAAGAGTCTATTAAAAAAGGTCAAAGACCTTAATTAAATTTCAGAACTTAAAAAAAAATAATATAATGGCAGTATTAGTATATACAGAAAACTGGGACGGAAAATTCAAAAAAGCTACTTATGAGCTTCTGTCTTATGCAAATGAAATTGCAAAAAATACAGGAAACGAAACTGTTGCTATAACAGTTGGCAATGTATCAGATGAAGAACTAAAAAAATTAGGACAATACGGAGCAGTAAAAGTATTGGTAAACAAAGAAGAAAAATTTGCTAAATTTACAGCTCAAGCATATTCAACTCTATTAGCTGATGCAGCTAAAGCTCAATCAGCAAATTTTGTTATATTTGCTAATAGTTATTCTGGAAGAGCTTTAGCTCCAAGAGTAAGCGTAAAATTAGATGCAAGTCTTGCTCCTGGCGCAATTCAATTACCAACAAGCTACGAACCTTTTGTAATAAAGAAAAAAGCATACTCTGGAAAAGCATTTGTAGATTATGAATTAACTGGAGATGTTAAAGTTTTAACTTTAAATCAAAATTCTTTTAAAATTGTAGAAGATACAAAAAAAATAGTAATTGAAGAATATACTACAGATGTAGCAGATAATGAATTTGTTGCAAAAGTAGTTGATGTGCAAAAAGAAACTGGAAAACTTTCAGTTACTGACGCTGAGATACTTGTTTCGGGTGGTAGAGGTCTAAAAGGTCCTGAAAACTGGGGAATGCTTGAAGAAATGGCAGAAATACTTGGAGCAGGAATATGTTGTTCTCGACCTGTTTCCGATTTAGATTGGAGACCTCATAGCGAACATGTTGGGCAAACAGGTAAAGTTGTTGCACCTAACTTATATATAGCAATCGGTGTATCAGGAGCAATACAGCATTTGGCTGGAGTAAACTCATCAAAAGTTATGGTAGTTATAAATAATGACCCTGAAGCTCCATTTTTCGAAGCAGCCGATTATGGTATTGTTGGCGATGCTTTTGAAGTTGTACCAAAACTAAACGAAGCTTTGAAAAATTTTAAAGCAAGCTAAAATGAGAAAAGTATACTTTAAATGGTACAATTATTCAATGATACAATGGTACAATACTTTCATTAATAATTGATAACAGTTTGTTAATGTTAAAACTACCATTAAGAGTATATGTATAATAAACACCCTTGCAAAAGTCCGTAAGGACGACCTATTGTTAGCCCCGTATGAAGCAAAGCGAAATGCGGGGAATACAAGTAAATCAGGATAATACAATAAAAAAAAGAATAAAATTAGAACTAATAATATTCTTGTAATTTATTAATTTTTATAAGTCCAATAGGTCATCGCTTTGCGATTTTATTGACTTTATAGATGGACACTAATTATACATCAAGCAAAAGCATTATTAAGTACTGTTACAAAAGTTTTTCGACCTTTACATATTTATAACTTACTGATTAAATTGATTTTGTACTAATGCGTAAGCAACTATAAATAGGTCGAAGACCTTAAATAGGTCGAAAACCTCGTACATAAAAGGAAGATTTTTCATATCTTCCTTTTTTTTATTAATAAATATAATGAACATATTAGTATTAGCAAATAAAGTTCCCTATCCTCCAAACGATGGAGGTGCAATTGCAACAATTAATATGTGTATTGGATTGGCTAATAATTCCAATAAACTTACATTATTGGCTATGAGCACTCCAAAACATTTTATTAAAACTAACAATATACCCAAATGGATTTTAAAAAAAATGGAAGTTGAAATTGTATATGTAGATACTAAAATCAAACTTCATAAACTATTAAAAAATCTATTCTTCTCAAAACATCCATATAATGCCGAACGATTTATTTCTGATATTTATCAGAAAAAATTAATCAGTTTATTATCAAACAATAAATACGATATAATTCAACTCGAAGGGCTTTATTTAAGTCCATATATCAAAACAATAAGAAAACATACTAATTCTCGAATATCATTCAGAGCGCATAATATTGAATATGAAATTTGGCAAAAATTAAATATTAATGAAAAAAATATAATCAAAAAAGTATATCTGAATATCCTTTCTAAACGAATTAAAAAATTTGAGCTTTCAATAATCAATAAATATGACTTGCTTGTAGCAATCACAAAGAACGATTTACTTAAATTTGAACAGTTTGGAAACAATAAACCATACAATATTTGCCAAACTGGACTTGATATAAATAAATATACTCCTGATAATAACAAAACAGAATTTCCAACACTTTTTCATATTGGCGGGTTGGATTGGATACCAAATCGTGAGGGGATTTTATGGTTTATTAATAACTGTTGGAATGTGCTGATAAAACAAAACCCTGAATTAAAGTTTTATATAGCAGGTCGCAATGCTCCAAAATCATTTATTGATAAATTGAATTATAAAAATATTATATTCCTTGGCGAAGTAGAAAATGCAAAAGAATTCATTAATTCAAAAGCTATTATGGTAGTGCCTTTATTATCGGGTAGCGGAATGCGAATAAAAATTATAGAAGGTATGGCAATGCAAAAATTTATTATTTCAACTTCCATTGGTGCACAAGGAATCGGACACAAAAATAATGACAATATTATTATTGCTGATTCAGGCAAGGATTTTATTGATGCTATTAATCTTGCAATCAATAATAAAACAGTATATAAAACAATAAAAAAAAACGCAAGGGAATTTATTATTAAAAATTTTGATAACTTTGAAATTTCAAAATCGTTAAGCGAGTTTTATAATTTATAGATTTTTTTTTTATATAGTTTTGGATATCAATAATATATTAACATATACCTCATTAACTGTTTTTTGGTTGTCAATATTTGTTATACTATATAATTATATATTGTATCCTATAATCCTTAAAATTTTTTCTATAAATAAAAAACAGAATAAAATTGTATATAAAATCACAGAGCAACTCCCATCTGTAGCTATAATTATTGCAGCTTATAACGAAGAGAAGGTAATAGCCCAGAAAATTGAAAGTATTTATAATACTAACTATCCTATTAATAAAATACAAGTACATGTTGGTTCCGATTTTTCGAGCGATAACACATTAGAAATTTTACAAAAACTAAGTTTAAAGTATAATAATTTTGAAATATATAATTTTGAGAAAAGAAAAGGAAAATCTCAAATATTAAATCATTTATTCAATATTGTTAAGAGTGAAATATATATTTTGACCGATGCTAATGTGTTTTTTTCAAAGAATACAATTTTTGAAATGATAAAACATTACAAAAATAATGAAATATCAATAGTTGGGGCAAATATTGTAAATACGCAAATAAAAAAAGAAGGAATATCAATTCAAGAAAAAACATATCTTAGCATTGAAAAAAACATAAAATACCATGAGGGTATTATTTGGCAAAATATGATTGGAGCATTCGGAGGATGTTATTCAATAAAAAGTGAGTGTGTGAGTATAATTCCTAAAAATTTTTTGATGGAAGATTTTTATATTTCTATGAAAGTTCTCGAAAAAAAAGGCAAAGCAATATTTGAAAGACAATCAGTTTGTTACGAAGATGTTTCGAATATAATTAGTGAAGAATTTCGTAGAAAAGTAAGAATTTCTGTGGGTAATTTTCAAAATCTTTTTACTTTTCAAAATCTTTTATTTAGATTTAACAATCTATCATTTTGTTTTTTTTCACATAAAGTGTTACGATGGCTTGCCCCATTTTTTATTATTACAATATATATAACAGCTTTTTGTAATAGAGATATTAATTTTTTTTATAATATAATTTTTTATGCACTATACTTTTCATCAGCTATTCCATTTATTGACTTTTTATTAAGGAAGTTTGGTATACATGTAATAGCTTTACGTTTTATAACACATTTTTATAGTATGAATATGGCATTATTTGCCGGATTTTTTAAATTTTTAAAAGGAGTAGAATCAAATGTCTGGAAACCAACTAAAAGAAACCAATAAATATAAATTAAATAAGATTGAAGAAGCAATCGAAGATATACGACAAGGAAAAATTATAATAGTAGTTGATGATGAAGATCGCGAAAACGAAGGAGACTTTATTACTGCTGCTGAGTTGATAACTGCCGAGAAAGTAAATTTTATGGCTACGCATGGCAGAGGTTTAATATGTGCTTCGATTCCCGAAACACGTTGTGTTGAGCTTGAACTTGAACTGATGGTAGGAAAAAACACATCGACACATGAAACACCATTCACTGTATCAGTAGATTTGATATGTGATGAATGTACAACTGGAATATCAGCTTCAGACCGAGCCTACACAATCAGAGCTTTAGTTAACAAAAACACAAAACCAGAAGATTTGGGTCGTCCAGGACATATTTTTCCATTGAAGTCAAAAAACAAGGGAGTTTTGCGTCGTTCGGGACATACGGAAGCAACTGTAGATTTAACAAAATTAGCTGGTTTAAATCCAGGTGGTGCATTGGTAGAAATTATGAATGAAGATGGAACAATGGCTCGTTTGCCTGAATTAATGCTTATTGCTAAAAAATTTGACCTAAAAATTGTATCAATTGAGGATTTAATATCATATCGTATCAAAAATGAAAGCTTGATTGAACGAGGTGTAAAAGTTAAGTTACCAACAGAACATGGGCATTTTGATTTAATACCATTTAAACAAAAATCAAATGGTGAAGAGCATGTTGCTATCATAAAAGGCGAATGGGAGGCGAATGAACCTATACTCGTTCGAGTTCACTCTTCATGTGTAACTGGTGATATATTTGGCTCAATGCGATGCGATTGTGGTCCTCAACTACATAAAGCTATGGATCTTATTCAGAAAGAAGGAAAGGGTGTTATTGTATATATGAACCAAGAAGGTAGGGGAATAGGCTTATTTAATAAAATCAAAGCATACAAGCTTCAGGAAGAGGGGCGAGATACTGTTGAAGCTAATATTGAACTTGGATTTGATAGCGATGAAAGAGATTATGGTGTTGGTGCTCAAATAATAAGAGATTTGAATATTTGTAAAATAAAACTAATGACTAATAATCCTGTAAAAAGAATTGGATTAGAAGGCTATGGTTTAGAAATAGTTGAAAATATACCTATTGAAATCGAACCTAATGAGTTTAATAACTTTTATATGAAAACTAAAAGAGATAAGATGGGACACGATTTGGCTTTATTTAAATATGAATAAGATGTGGCTTACTCCCACAACTATCGTTGTGGGCTAACAATAAGTACTGTTACAAAAGTTTTTCAACATTTACTTATTCATAACTCTATGATTAAGTTGTTTTTATATTCATGCGTAAGCAACTATAAATAGGTCGAAGACCTTAGTTCGTCCTATCGGACTTTTGCACAGGTCGAAAAATCGACTTGTGCAATCAAATAAAAAAATATTTTATGTGATATTAGGTTTTGGTTGGCACAAGTCAAAATTTTTGTTACTTTTGTAAATTATCATTACACATCTTAAAATGTACTAAAATGAGTAAAAAACACACAAAACAAGTTGGCTACCTTGCCCCTCTAAACTACGACCGTTATTTTAAAAAAGTATTTTCT
>JAOZVK010000096.1 GCA_029938185.1 Bacteroidales bacterium
TTTTTGCAGTATAATAAGTTTAATCTTAATTTTTAGCAAATATAATAAAAATAATTTAGTTTTTTGCATTTTCTTTTGGTGCGTAAATAAATTTTATGAAACTATATTTATGCCTTAAAATTAGATAATTAAACTAAAATGCAAATTTTTTTCAAAAATTATACCGTTCGAGATTGGTAAGCAATATTAAAAGGCTCGAAGAACAAAATATTTTAATTGTAAAGTTATAAAAATACTAATAAAACCAAAAGTTAAATTTAAGCTTATTTAAAACCTAAGGTCTTCGACCTATTTAATGTGGCTTACGCTTTTTTGTATACAGATGAATTACAGTTGATTGGACAAATGTGAATACCGAAAACCTTTTGTAACAGTACTTAAGTATCTTGCTTATGTATTAATAAACTTATATTTATTGATTTTCAGTTAATTAAAAAAAACATATATCTTAAATTTAAATATATAAATCTACAATATCATACAGGTTTTGATTGGCAAGCAAAAGATTATTTTTGCAAAAAAAGAAAGATTTATTACTTTGCTAGCAATATTAAACTATTATTTGAGCAAATCAAATGATATATTTTGAGCACTAAGTGCTTATTTTGAATTATTTATTCACAAATTATTATTATGTATAAAGAAGATTTACTAAAAGGAAAAACCATAATTGTAACAGGTGGCGGCACAGGACTGGGACGCTCAATGGCTACAAGATTTTCAGAATTAGGTGCAAATATTGTTATTGCAAGCCGTAAATTAGATGTTTTACAACAAGCTGCAAAAGAAATGTCAGAAAAAACAGGAGGAAAAATACTTCCTTTACAACTAGATGTTAGAAAACCCGAACTGATTGAAAGTATAATTAATACAACTGTTGAAGAGTTTGGTTCAGTTGATGGTTTATTAAACAATGCTGCTGGTAATTTTGTTAGCCCAACAGAGCGACTTAGTTATAGAGCTTTTGATACAGTTATTGATATAGTTTTAAGAGGGACATACTATTTTACACTGGCTTTGGGAAAACATTGGATAAATAAAAAACAACCGGGTAGTATTCTAAGTATTGTTACTACATATGCCTACACAGGCTCAGGATATGTTGTTCCATCGGCAGTTGGAAAAGCAGGTATTATTGGACTAACAAGGTCGTTGGCAGCAGAATGGGGAAAATATAAGATTAGATTAAATGCTATTGCTCCAGGTCCATTTCCAACACCGGGTGCATGGAAAAGATTGTTTCCTGATCCTAAATTTGCTGATTATATGGTTAATAGAATTCCGCTAAAAAGAGTAGGCGAACATATAGAACTTGCAAACTTAGCAACTTACTTAATGTCTGAACAATCGGGTTATGTAACTGGTGATGTTGTTACTATTGATGGTGGCGAATGGCTTGCTGGTGCGGGTGAGTTTAATTTTATGGAATCTATTAAAGAAGACCAATGGGACGAAATCCAAAAACGTATGAAAAAATAGGCTCTTCGAGACTTTTTATGTTGCTTATGCATAAATTTTTTTACTATTATTGATTATGAAGTAATTAAAAAAGTAAAAGTATATTTATGCGTAAGCCTCATTAAATAGGTCGAAGTCCTTAATTACCTAAGAGTCAAATAAATTTATTGTTTTTCGTATTTCTACTAATTTGTACAATAAGTTATCTAAATAATCAAGATGTAACATATTAGCACCATCCGATTTTGCTTCTTTTGGATTTGGATGAGTTTCTATAAATATCCCATTAACTCCAACAGCAATACCTGCTTTAGCAATTGTTTCGATTAGTTCGGGTTTTCCTCCAGTAACTCCCAACGATTGGTTGGGTTGTTGCAACGAATGAGTAATATCTAAAACAACAGGAAAGCCTGTTTTTTGCATTTCGGGAATTCCTCTGTAATCAACTATCAAATCGTAATAACCAAATGTAGAACCTCTTTCGGTAATCATTATTTTATTATTACCAGATTCTATAACTTTATTTATAGCAAATTTCATAGATTCTGGCGAAAGAAACTGACCTTTTTTTATATTTACTACTTTTTGAGTTTTTGCAGCGGCTACCAAAATATCGGTTTGCCTGCAAAGAAAAGCAGGAATTTGAAGCACATCAACAAATTGTGATGCATATTGAGCTTCTTGAACCGAATGTATATCAGTAACAATTGGTATTTTGTAGGTTTCTTTTAGTTTTCTAAGTATATTTAAGCCCTTTTCGTCTCCAATACCTGTAAATGAATCAAGCCTCGACCTGTTTGCTTTACGATATGATGCCTTAAAAATATAAGGTATTTTGTATTTATCAGTTATTTCAATTACTCTTTCGGCAATTTCAAAAACATTCTCCTCACTTTCGATAGCACATGGTCCTGCCATTAAAAAAAAATTATTACTATCCAAGTTTTTTATTCTATCAATATTTTCAATCATATAAATATATTTGGCTCTTCGAGCCTTTTAATGTTGCTTAGGGAATCGTTAAAAAATAACTTTCCAATTTATTTTTTGTAAGATACTTATATTATGTGTAAACCTATTCGTAATTCGTAATTTATAATTCGTCATTTCCTTAGTATATAAATAGGTAGAAGACCTTCATTAATAAATAAGCGATATTTGTCCATATTTTTTTATTATACTATTGCTTGCATTCTTAAAACTAATATAGTATACATACACACCTTTTTGAACAAGTTTACCTTTTATTTTTCCATTCCATCCATCAGAAAGATTTTTTGTTTCAAAAATTTTTTCACCCCATTTATTATATATTATCATTTGATAGTCTGATACAAAGGTTAGTTTTGGTTTAAATTCTCTATTTTGTTCTATATTGCTATTTGGACTAAATACATTGGCAACATAAAAAATAGGTTCTTGAGTTATGCATGCTATATTAGATTTACTAACACCTTTTATATCATATGGATTAGTATCATCTTCAATTGCTTTAACATAATAACAAAATTGACCTATTGCTGGTTTTCCTTCAAACTCTGACTTGGTATATTTGCTAATATCATCACTAAAACTCAAATCAGTAGTACTTTGCACAAATTCAAACTCATTGTTATCAAAACTTCTGTATATATTATATTTTTCGAGAGCTCCGTTCCAAGTGGTATAAGCAGTCCAGTTTAAATTGTTAATTTTCTTATTTAAATCATCAATTTTTACATCTAAAATAATATTGTGAGCAAGATTAGAATTATTTGATACATTATCGCAAATATTCAAAGAAATTAATTTATAATAATAGCTTGTAATAGTACTATTTACAGTATCAATATATTTTATTTTTGATATAGGAGATTTAAAAAATCGTATATTTTCAAAATTAGCAGTTTTTGATAAACTTCTGGTTAAAATATAGG
Source organism: Bacteroidales bacterium (assembly GCA_029938185.1). Classification (GTDB taxonomy): domain Bacteria; phylum Bacteroidota; class Bacteroidia; order Bacteroidales; family JAOZVK01; genus JAOZVK01. The sequence continues at coordinate 3,375 of JAOZVK010000096.1, forward strand.
TTTTTGAGTCTTTATTATCATCAACTGTAAACGATACTTCTATATTATTTTCAGAAACAATACTTGCATAATCGGCATTTAAATATTTGGGATTTTCTGGTAGGTTTGAATTTATAATATAATCATTTGATTTGGCTTGTTGTTTATCTGTATTTATTTGTATATAATATTGATATTGGGTTTTACTTGATAATCCTTTATGAATGAAAGTTGTATCATTTGTTGTGCCTATTAATATTGCTTTGTTTTGAGTTTGACTAATATTGTATATATTGTATGGTATTTTGGAAGCTCCCTCCCATCCTATTGCAGAATTCCACTTTAGAGTATTTTGAGCAGAACAAACATCAAATTCGACAGGAAATAAAAAAATAGAACTCATTATTTTGCTCATGTTACTGTATTTTTTTGCACCATCAATGTATTTAAAAGAAGTAACTCTATAATATTCAGAATTTTCATATGGTTTTGCTTCTCCAAAAAAAGTTGATATATCCTCGTATTCTCTTATATTTTTATTGTCGATTACAGCAATAGTATTGAATGTTCCATCTACAACACCTGTTTGATTAAATATTTGGCGTTTAATAATAAAACCATCTATATCAGCCGAAATATCAATGTCCCATTTTATTACAGCTTTTTGTGTTGTTTGATTTATATCTACCGAAACAATTTCAGGAATAGTTATTATTTGGTTTAATGCTTTTGTTGGTATATTAACAAGTATTAAAACATAACATATTATATATTTAATTTTTATATAAGTTCCCATTGAAATTAAAAGTTAAAAGCTAAAAGCAAAAAAATATCAATTTACCATTACTTATATTAGTGCTTTTCATCATTGTTGTAAGGAAAATTAAATAAATTATTTATTGCTACAATTGATTGAATTAGTTTATGTTCATTCTCAATCAGATTATTATATTTAGTTGTTATAAATAATTCATTATTTTTGCCAACACCAACACCATAATTTTGTAAAATATTTCCTAAATTTTGTTTTGTATCTAAACTATTAATTACTATTCCACTCATAATTAAATCGGCATAAGTAAAGCCGTCATCACTAATTATTATTTCCTTTTTTTTAGAAATAATGTATAGTTGAATATAGTCATTGTGTCTATCAAGAAATGGTGTAGTAATTTCAAGCACTTTACTATTATTCGCAAATTTTAGATTACTATTATTTTTAATCCAATCAGTTTGTTTATCAATAAAAACATTTTGAGTTATCATAATAAAAAGTTTTAATGGCTTATAGGAAATGTCTACACACATATTTATTTTTACTAATTATCACAAGTTTCGTAGAAATTTTTATAAGTAAGTACTGTTACAAAAGTTTTTCGACATTTACTTATTCATAACTTTCTGATTAGATTGCCTTTGTACTAATGCGTAAGCAACTATAAATAGGTCGAAGACCTTACATATGTACATGTACACCTTTAATCAATTTTCCATCAGGATTTTTGTGCATTCCACCACTATCAAATCTTAACAATATAATTGTTGTTTTATACCGTTTATTTATTGTAAATCTAGTCAAATCAAAACTTCCTCTATAAAAATCCATTAAAAAAACTTCTTCACTTTCAATCGAAATTACTTTTCTTGTCCAATTTGAAGGAGCAATTGATATTTCTAATTTATCAGCAGTAGAAAATTTTTTTGGCAATTTTAACAATCTTTCAAATTCTTTTTGTTTTAGCATATTAAGATTTAATACTATAAGAAAAAGTATTTATGGTTAAAAAATTGAAAATTAAACTTTTATTTATTTTTCAGTTTCATAAGTATTACCTGCAAGCACTTCAATCATAGAGTCTTCATGTAGATATTTTTCTGTACAATTTCTAACATCATCAACAGTTATATTATTAACTTCTTTAACAATATTATCATAATAATCATAGCCCAAATTATAATCAAGCAAAGTTCTCAAACTACTTGCCATAGCAAAAGGTCCATCAAGCGAACGAAGTAAATCGCCTAAAAGATAATTGCGAACCATTTCAAGTTCTTTTTCTGTCATTAGTTCAGTCCTTAAACGTTTTATTTCGGCATATATTTCTTTTAGAGCATCATTTACAACATCGTTGTTTACTTCTGTAGAAATATGAAATAAACCAGAATCAAACATTGACGATAAACTTGAACCTATTCCGTAAGTATATCCTTTATCTTCACGTATATTTGACATCAATCTTGAACCAAAATACCCTCCTAAAACAAGATTAACAAATGTTAATTTTATAAAATCAGGATGTTTTCTGTTTATGGTTTTTTTGCCAATCCTTATTGCTGTTTGTACTGCATCTTTTTTGTTTATATTTTTCTTTTTAGTACTTGATTGTTTTATTTCGTAATTATTAAGATTCTTGGTATTGTTTCCAAACCAATCTGAACCGCCGAAATGCTTATCAAGTAGTTCTGTATGTTCTTTATTTACTTTACCTGATAATAATATTTTACAATTATTTGCAGTATAATATTTATTATGATGTTCTTTAAGTTCATTAAAAGTAACTTTATCATAATCGTCTAATTGTACTTTTTCTCCGTATGGGTGCTTGTCTCCAAAAATAAGGTTTAAAAGTTCCTGTGATGCAATACTTTCTACTTTTGATTGATTAACAATAAATTGTTGTTTTCTATTATTTTTATAAATATTAAATTCTTTTTCCGGAAAAACAGGATTTTTAATTAAATCTTCAAGAATTGGAAGTATATGTTTTAGATGTTTGTTGAGAGAATAAAGAGTAATATATGAATTATATCTGGCATTATCAAAATCAACAAAAGCACCGTAATAATCAAGTTTCTCTGCAATTTCAATTGATTTAAATTTTGTTGTTCCTTCATCAAGCATACCATTGGTCATAAAAGCAACAAGGGCTTGTTTCTGATAACTATCGCCCGATTTAAATACAAATTCTATTCTATTAACGTCTTGAGTACCTGCATTAAGTAAATATATAGGTATATTGTTTGATAATTTTGTTTTTTCAGCTTTTATTACAACTGGCTTTTCTATTGCTTTAAATTTGGGTTCTGAAATACGATTAAGTTTTTGCATTATATCTTTTATTTGTTGTTAATTGGAAAAATTTGGCTCTTAAAATTTTACGCACAAATTTATTTTATGTAGTTTTTAGAATTATCACATCTGTTATGATGAGGTGAAGAACTATCTAGTGTATAGATAAATATATTTGTATCAACGCCAATCTTATTCATATGCAAAGTCTCTTAGGTTAATATTTTTAAGTTGGTTATTAAGATTTACACTTCCCGAAAAACTCCATGTTCGTTTGGTGGATTTAGTATCAACTTTCAATTTTTTTTCTGGATGCAGCAATTCTATTAAATAATTATTCAATTTTTCAGGTTCAATTGATGCGTAATGCAACCAATTCATTAAGTTTAGAATATAATCTGCATTCAATTGTTCTTTATCAATTGTAATTACAAAGCTATTATCAACTTCTTTTATATTCAAATTATATGTTTGCATATTGTTTATACTTTATTAATTTATATAATATACTTTATACTCAATTAGGGTTAATTTTAAACTATTGTTTTGTCAATTATTATTATTGTTATTAAAACTTTCCAAAAGTTTAAAACTTTTGGAAAGTTAAGTTTTCAACATTTTTTAGTATTTTTTAAATAGGTCGAAGACCTTAATAAGCTTTTGCAAATAATACTCTTTGTTTTGATGGTTTTCCAGAAAAAATGCATACTCCTTCTTCTAATTCTGAGTTCAAAGGAATACATCTTATAGTTGCTTTTGTCTCATTTTTAATTTTGTCTTCGGTTTCTGATGTTCCGTCCCAGTGAGCCAAAATAAAACCACCTTTACTATTTAATATTTTTTTGAAGTCGTTGTATGTATCAACTTTAGTTATATTTTCTTCTCTAAATTTTAATGCCTTATTAAATATATTGGCTTGTATTTCGTCTAATAAATCGGCAACAGTATTTTCAATTTTCTCTTGCGAATAAATCTTTTTCTCAAAAGTGTCTCTACGTGCAAGTTCAATATTTCCCTTTTCTAAATCGCGCATGCCAATTGCAAGTCTGATAGGTACTCCCTTTAATTCATATTCAGCAAATTTATGTCCCGGACGATGTGTGTCTCTATCATCATATTTTACTGAAATTCCTTTAGCTCTTAGTTTTATTATTATTTCATCTACTTTTTCGGATATTTGTTTTAGGTTCTCTTTACTTTTATAAATAGGAACTATAACAACTTGAAAAGGTGCTAATCTTGGAGGAAGTACAAGACCTTTATCATCAGAATGTGCCATTATAAGTGCCCCCATCAATCGTGTTGATACTCCCCATGATGTAGCCCAAACATGTTCCAGCTTACTTTCTTTTGTAGTAAATTTAACATCAAATGCTTTTGCAAAATTTTGTCCTAAAAAATGAGAAGTCCCCGATTGTAAAGCCTTTCCATCTTGCATAAGAGCTTCAATTGCATATGTATCAACGGCACCAGCAAAACGTTCGCTTTCGGTTTTTACTCCTTTAATAACAGGTACACCCATCCAATTTTCAGCAAAATCGGCATATACATCAAGCATTTTTAGTGTTTCTTCAATTGCTTCGGCTTTAGTAGCATGTGCAGTATGCCCTTCTTGCCACAAAAACTCAGCAGTTCTTAAAAACAAACGAGTTCGCATTTCCCATCTTACCACATTTGCCCACTGGTTTACCAAAATCGGTAAGTCTCTATATGATTGAATCCAGTTTTTATATGTATTCCAAATTATTGTTTCAGAGGTTGGTCTAATAATAAGTTCCTCATCAAGCTTTGCACTTTCATCTACTACTACGCCTTTTCCATCTTCGTCATTTTTAAGCCTATAATGTGTTACAACTGCACATTCTTTGGCAAAACCCTCTACATGCTTTGCTTCTTTACTAAAAAACGATTTGGGAATAAAAATCGGGAAATATGCATTCATATGTCCTGTATCTTTAAACATTTTGTCTAAGGCAGCTTGCATTTTTTCCCAAATAGCATAGCCATAAGGCTTTATTACCATACATCCTCTTACAGGAGAGTTTTCAGCTAAATCTGCTTTCATCACAATATCGTTGTACCACTGCGAATAGTTTTCGCTTCTTTTTGTTATTCCTTTAGCCATTTATTAATTTAGTATTAAATGTTAAACTTTAAAAGCCAATAATTATGCAAAAAAACTAAAATATATTAGATATATAAAACTTATTTTGGCTCTTCGAGCCTTTTTATATTTTTTACGCTTATTTTTTTTTGTTATTACTGATTATAAACCAATTAAAAAAGCAAAAATAAAAGTAGTCTAACAAAAGTTTTTCGGTATTTTTTTTTTACAATAAACTATATGACAATAGTTTGTAAAAACGCACAAGCCACATTAAATAGCTCAAAGACCTAATTTATGTATAAATAAACTTTAAGAACCGATTTTTTGCTCAAATAGATAGTTTAACTCCTGAAGAGTTTCATATTCATTTTTCTTTTCAGGCTTTTGCCAAATATCTTCAATATAGGCTTGTATCATACGAAATTCATCTTCATTACGTACCTTATTGCGTTTTAGAATTGAAGCAATTTTTTTTTCACGCTTCTTGTCCATATCAAAAAGTGTTTTTCCAAATTTTTCTTTCAGACGGTGGTTTAGTTCATTAAAGTGCTTGCGTGGAAGATCTTTAGCTGTTTCATTTATATCTATTAATGCTTCTTCATGTGCAGCTATATATCCAGTTTTATAATTTTCATCTACTCCAACTTTCCATTCTTCAAAACTATCATGTCCGAGTTCTACAAAAAAATCGCATATGAAATTGCTCCAGTCACGCATAAAGTAAAGTTTATCCAATTGCTGCTTTAAATATGTTTTTTTCATTTTATTAAATTTATAAATTCCCAAAGTGTTTTACAGATAATGAATACATTTTTTTTCGTCGTATTGATATACGAGAAACTGCCCTTATTTTATTGGCAACAAGTATATGTCCAATACCACCGTAATAATCAATAAGATATTGCTCTCGACCTCTTATTGCAAGCTTTGCTCATATCCTTGCATTGCTTTATCAAGTTCAATAATAGTAAACCCTTGTTTATAATATTTATGACCATAAAGTCGGCGGCGTACTATTGCTTCAATATCTCCATAACCGCTTGTACGACCAATATATTTTTGACCAGTTGTAGGATTTGTTAAAATATAAGTGGCGTAAGAACGCATAAATTTATCAAAAATACCAATCACAATTAATATTCCACTTGCGATTAATTCGGCAGAAATTGGTATACCGGTAATAATTCCTGTAATAAAATCAATCATTATTATTTAATTTTTTGTTCAAATTGATAGTTTAATTCTTGAAATATTTCATATTCATTTTTCTTTTCAGGCTTATGCCAAATATCTTCTATATAGGCTTGTATCATACGAAATTCATCTTCGTTACGTACCTTGTTGCGTTTTAGAATTGAAGCAATTTTTTTTTCACGCTTCTTGTCCATATCAAAAAGTGTTTTTCCAAATTTTTCTTTCAGACGGTGGTTTAGTTCATTGAAGTGCTTGCGTGGAAGGTCTTTAGCTGTCTCGTTTATATCCACAAATGATTCCTTATTGGCAGCAATATATCCAGTTTTATAATTCTCATCAATGCTAATATGCCAATCAGCAAAACTATCGTAACCAACTTCAGCAATAAAATCACATATAAAATTGCTCCAGTCACGCATAAAATAAAGTTCCTTTAGTTGTTGTTCTGTATATTTTCGTTTCATATAAAATTTTAAAGTATTCCAAAATGTTTTTTTGAAAGTTTGTACATTCTATGGCAACTATTATTAAGGACTTCGACCTATTTAATGTGGCTTACGTATATTTCCAAGCTACTGTCATGTAGTTAATTGTACTAAAACAAATGTCGAAAAATTTTTGTAAGACTACTTATATAAAATGTAAGAATTTCGTAAAAAAAAAGTAAAGCTAAAAAAAATATTAAAAACATTTTGGATTTTAACATAATATCTTGTTATTAGCACCTTATTTAACATAGATAATTCACAAATTTTCTATTCTATCAAAATCTTTTTTCCAAATTAAAAAAAAACATGCAAAATTCAAAAATTACATTAAAAAAACAATTAATATTACTACTTCCCTTTTTCCTTTTTTTTACAATTTTAACATTTTTTGTTTCCGAAAATATATTCTTTTGGGATACTGTACAACTTGGCGCAAAACATGGACTTTTCTTTTATGAAACCAATTTTTCGGAAATACTTTTGCCCGATAATATGGATAGTGGACATATACCTGTGTTTGGAATTTACCTTGCCTTTATTTGGAAAACTTTTGGTAAAACTTTGTTTGTTAGCCATTTTGCGATGCTTCCATTTTTATTAGGAATTATTTGGCAAGCTTTTATATTTATCAATAGATTTATAAGTAAAAAATATCATATTCCAGCATTAATTCTTTTTTTGACTGATGCAACTTTGCTTGGACAGTCGGCTTTAGTCAGTCCCGACATTGTTCTTGTTTTTTTCTTTTTGCTTGGATTAAATTCAGTGTTTGACCGCCGCCGTCTGCTGACAGCAATAGCCATTGTTGGATTATTTCTTACAAGTATGCGAGGTAGCATGGTTTCACTTACAATTTTACTAACCGATATTTTAATAAATACAAAATTTAGAAATATTAAGTTACTTATTATTGACCTTTTTAAAAAATCAATTGTTTATATTCCTGCATTATTGATTTTTATAGCATACAATTATTATCATTTCAAAATAAAAGGCTGGGTTTTGTATCACGAAGATTCTCCATGGGCTTCGAGCTTTGTAAAAGCAGATTTCAATAGTTTTTTATTTAATATTGGCATACTTATTTGGCGAATTATTGATTTCGGAAGAGTATTCATATATATCACAGCATTAGTTCTTTTTATAAAATATTTCAGAAGCATTATTAAAGATAAAAAATCAAAACAATTATTATTTATTTTTTTATTTGTTTTTTTCAATCTTTCGGTGAGTTTCACAACTTACAAAAGTTTAAGTGGTCATCGTTATATATTACCTATTTTTCTGATATTTAATGTATTTACTGCATATTTAATTTTTGAAAAATTAAAATCCGTAAAGTTAAAAAATATTGTTTTTACTGTAATACTTTTTGGCTCACTCAGTGGAAATTTTTGGATTTATCCTGAAAAAATATCGCAAGGCTGGGACTCAAGTTTGGCACATCTTAATTATTATAATTTAAGAAAAAATATGATTAAATATCTTGAAGAAGAAGATATTGAAATAGAAACTGTTGGCTGTGCTTTTCCTAATATTACACTAAGTAAAAATCTTGATTTAAGTAACAATTCTCATTTGTTTCCAAATAAAAATTTATCGAAAAATCAATATGTTTTGTTCTCAAATGTATTCAATGATTTTGAAGACAGCGAAATTGACAGTTTGAAAACTGAATTTACATTAAAAAAAGAATACCACTCATTAGGAGTATTTATGAAGTTGTATAAGGCAAATCACAAATAATTCTTAAGGTCTTCGACCTATTTATAGTTGCTTACGCAAGATATATAATAAACGGTATTTCAAAAAGTAAGCTCTATACTAAATAGGTAAAAACTTTTGTAAGACTACTTAGTAGTAAAACAAGTCATAAATTAATTAAGTTTGTAAATGTAATAATTTGACATGATTAACAGGATATTTAAAACATGTAAATACCGTCTAAATAATACTAAGGGAACTTATGACTTGTTTCAGTAAGTACTGTTACAAAAATTTTTCGACATTTGTATTTTGTTAAATTGCACATTATTAGAATATTAATAAAGTGCGTAAGCCACATTAAATAGGTCGAAGACCTTAGTTCTCTGTCTTAGTTTAAAATTTCAAAAAACTTTTAGTAAAAATGTTTAGGCGTGTCCTTTAAAATATTAATTTTTCAAAAAAACTTAAAGAGAATTTTGAGAATAAAAAAATTGTCAATACTTTACATCACAAAATTAGCAAAGTATATAAAAAAGGAACATAATACAGATAATTATAACAAAAAATAGCATGAACTTTTTTGAGAAAACATCAAATTTTCAGCACCTTACTGCAAGTTAATATATGTAAATGTTCAATTTTATGTAGTTAATCACTCAAAACTAAAGTAATGTTTTTAGAAGAAATAATAATAATTTTTCTAATTATTAACTAAAATACTTATATGAAATATTCATTAATCAAAACAGTCTTTGCAATTTTATTTGCATTAAATATAACTTGGAATCTATCAGCTCAAGAAAATTTAAATGATTCAATAAAAAAAATTAGCTTTATTAAACAGATTAAAGGAAATATTAAGTTGGCTTTTTCAAATGTTAATGGAAACATTGTAAAACAAGACCTTAAATATGGTGCTAAAATTTACCATTCTGGTAAAAAAAATTATATAGCAATAAAATCAAATGGTATGTATGGCGAAAAAGGAGAAGATAATGATGTATATCAGAGAAATTTTGATGCAAGTATTATTGATATTATAAGTTTTACTGACAATAATAAAATATATCTAAAACTATCATATTATACAAATGAGTTTAAGGGATATAATAATCAATATAAAACTGGAGTTGGTTATTTACGTAATTGGATAAAAAAAAATAATAACACACTTTCAACAAGAATTGGTTACCAGTATCGTTATACAGAAACTATTGGAACAGACGATATAATAGGATATAAAAATCAGAATATAGGATTACTGGGGGCTAGAGCAAGTTTCGATTTAATGCAAAATGTAATATTTTCAACTGAAATTAATTATACATCAGATTTTAAGGATAATACAAACAAATACTATATCGATGGAAATGCTAAAATAACTTTTAAGGTAAATAAATATGTTGATTTAAGCATTAAATATAAAGTTAATTATAGTAATTCTCCTTTAATAAAGAATAATTCAACAGGAGAACTATATAAAACTACTGATACATTTTTTGATACAATTTTAGTTATTAAATTTTAAGCAATGTAAAAAATATCAAACAAGTAGTATAGGAAATGACGAATTATAAATTACGAATTACGAATTGGTTTACACCTGGTCTTATAAAAACTAATAATTTACAAAATATTATTAGT
>JAOZVK010000097.1 GCA_029938185.1 Bacteroidales bacterium
AAAATTTAGTCAGGTTTCTATTTTTTCGGATTTGAATAATCTTGTAGATATTACTATTAATGAAAAATATTCTCAAATTGTGGGTTGGACAAAAGAGGAAATTGAAAAATATTTTCCCAAATATATTGAAAGTATTAGCGAAAAATATAAAGATATTTTTTCAGATATAATGCCTGAAATACAAAAATGGTATAATGGATATTCATGGGATGGAATAACAAAAGTTTATAATCCTTTTTCGTTAATGAGATTTTTTGATGCTCGTGTTTTTGGGAATTATTGGTTTTCGACTGGCACGCCTACAATGCTTATGGATGTTATTAAAAAAAGAAAAATAACAGCATTTGATATTAAAAATAGTTACTCATCTACTGAAATACTTGATAAGTATGATTTCAAGAAAATAAATTTAAATTCGTTGCTCTTTCAAACAGGATATTTAACAATAAAAGAACTTGATATTGCAACTGGAGACATTATACTTGATTATCCGAACAAAGAAGTCGCATCATCTTTTTCATTGCACTTACTTGATGAACTTACGAGTGACAATATTGATGAAACATACAATCTTTTATACAAAATGAGAAAAAGTTTTATCGAAAATGAAATTGAGGAGTTTATAGAATACGTAAATATACTTTTTGAAAATATTCCATATTTGATTGTTCACAAAACCGAAAAGTATTTTCATTCGCTGTTTTATCTTGTTATCAAAATGTTAGGTTTTAAAATTGATGCTGAAATTCTGACAATAAAAAATAGAATTGATGCCATTGTGAAAACAGAAGAAAATATTTACATTATAGAATTTAAAATAAACCAATCGGCCAAAGTAGCAATTCAGCAAATTAAAAATAAAAAATATGCCCTTAAATATGCTGATGATAAGCGACAAATTCACTTACTCGGAATTAATTTTGATACCAATAAAAAACTATTGACGATTGGATTTTAGAATGTAGAGATAATTCATAAATCGTCTCTACGCTGTACCATAAAAAAAAGGGCAAGTTTCATTTTTAATATTTTATAGCTAACAGTTTGAAAAAAAGAATAAAATTGTAATTATAAGAATATTAGTTAATTATATAAATGTATTTGATTTTTTAATATTATAAACTGTTAGGTGTAAATTGAAACTTGACTGGACGCTCTTGTTTTTCAGATACTTTTACCATAAAGTGTTATTTTGCGTCAAACTTTGTGGGTAAAAAGCATCTAACTTAAAAACTGGTAGCCTAAACTTTAATTATTGTTGTGGCTTGATAGTGTTTGCATACTTTCAAGCCACAACACAATGCCCAAAATTTTCAACTTAAGTACTAACACCTTGCAGACTTAGCACTTATAATATCCCCAAAGGATCAACAAAGATATTTAAAACAGATTCGTTTTTTGATTCCCAAGGAACAATACTTAATACTGGAGTAACAGAGTTTTCTATTATTTTCAATGCATTATGTCCTATAAAGTATTTTGTAATATCATTCTCTTGTTGAGTCATAATTACAATTAAATGAGCATCTTGCTCAACTGAATATTCACATATTTTTTGATAAATTGGTGTTTCGCTCTTTTCTATTATTTCAGTCGTACACTTAACCCCTACATCTTCTATCACTTTTTTTGCTTTGTTTAGCAATGTCAGAAGTTTTATTTCTTCGGCAGGGCTATTGGTCGTTAGTATTGATATTATTTTTACCGTTGAATTAAAATATTTACCATATTCGATACCCGCTGCAATTTGTTTTTCTGTATCTTTTCTTATATCCAATGGAAGTACAATATCTTTGTTTGTAGTATCATGGTCTGATATAAATTTACTACCACTTATTGTTACAACCGGAAATTTAGTTTCTTTAATAACATGAAGTGAATTAGAACCAATAATTTTTTTCTTAATAGAAGGAGATTCGGTTTTACCCATCAAAATAAAATTAGGGTGAATTTCATCAGCAACTTTTTCAACCTGTTGATAGATTTTCCCATATTCTATTCTTTTAGTAACTTTCAATTCTTTATCAAATTTATGTACACATTCATCTAACAATTTATCGGCACTATCTTTTATAGCTTTTTTTTGTTCTTCACTTGAAAAAAATTTCATTAAATATCCTTCATTTTCAATAATATGAAGCAGTACTATTTCAGCTCCAGTTCCTTTTGCAAAATAATTTGCATAATCAAGAGCTATCATTGATTCTTTCTCAAAACAAACGGGCAAAAGTATTTTATTCTTTATTTTTGGCATAATTATTAATATTTATTTAATAAAAAAACTAAGGTCTTCGACCTAATTTAATGTGGCTTACACATTTTTGTAAATTACTATCATGTAGCTAATTGTACAAAAACAAAGTCGAAAAACTTTTGTAAGACTACTTGTATAGATAATCAAAAATAATAAAACAGACGAAGTCTGTATTTTGGCTCTTCAAGCCTTTTTATGTTGCTTCGCCTCAGTAATTATTGTTAATTATACAAAGCAAAAGCATTATTTAAATTAGGTCAATGACCTTTATTCATTATCATTGCAATATTCTTTAAAACTTGAATATGCTTTTACTAACTTATCTGGCTTTGCAATTAATAGGTATTTATCTTTGTTTTTTATAAGCATAGAAATAACATTTGGTGCACTGTAATTAAAACTTTTTAACAAATCTGTTATAAATTTGGTATATTTATATTCTTTTGGAAATGAAAATGTAATTTCATTATCATCATGAACTGATATTTTAATATTGTTATACAACACTGCATTCATATCATCTATTGAATACTCTGTTTTAGTTGAAAAAAAAACGACCAGATTAGAAATGAATTGATTATTTTTTATATCATCACCGAAAATATAATCTGATTTATAGTTTGAAGCCATCAAGTATAAATCCGATATTTTGTAATTTTTGGGCACTTGTTCCAATGCTTTTATAATCGGCAAATCCGAAAAAGAAAATATTTTATCTCCATTTTCTTTTACTTCATAAAACATTGAAGGTATATTTATATTTTCTTCCATGTTTAATTGCATTTTGATTCAATATGTGATTTTCCACTCCCTCGCCTTACAGGATTTCCGTCTTTATCCAAATAATAATTATTTTTGTTTGTTGTATTTGGATTATACCTGTGCCAATGGTCAATAGCTTGATATCTGTTTCTGCCTGAGATCCCCTTATCGAAAAAAATTTTTATCTCAGTATCTTTATAAATAAATTCTCGTCTGTTTATCATGTTTGGATGAGTTGTTTCATTCCAATCATCACTTAAATTCGTTGGGATTGCAAGGCGGTTTTTTCCAATCAATATCTGTAGTATAATCTACAGGTATATCCATTGGAATATCAATCAGTTTATCTATTGCGTAGTAAATTGGTATAATAACTGACAAAACTATTGCAATATAAAATAACAGTTTTAAATTTTTATTTGCAGTATTTGAAATGTTAATCGTTGTTGAATTATTCATAATTTTATTGTTATGTTTGATATATTTTCGTTTATTTCTGCATATTGCTTCATTCCAATTATTTTTTACATTTCAAAATTCACATATACAACCAAAAACTACTGACAATCAGGCAAATGTTATGTACATTTTAATCAATTCGATTACAAGTATTAATCAAAGTATACACATTTTACATATTAATTATATCTTCAAAATTATCTTTTTCATACCAATTTTCTTTTATCTTTTTTGAAAAAACAATATGATAAGCTCTTTCAAATAATTCATCATAAGTTATTATATCAATATTCCTACTATTTCGTCTATACCGTTCAAATGTCTCACTTTTTATAAAATTTTCATCTTCTCTGGTTGAATGTGTAAATTCTCTCTCTCTATTTCCTATGATAAAAATTGTTTTTGGGTCTAGTGTTCGTTGTATTTCTTTATCAACTCTTTTTCCATTATTTTTTATAAAATTTTTATTTTACAGAATTTTCCACAATTTCAATTTCTTCTGCTGTTAGTTCATAAAGCTCATAAACCATTTTATCAATTTCTTTATCTGTATGGTTTATTTGAATTTGTAACTCGTTTATTTTTTCTTTTGATGTATTAAAATATTCTCTCCATTCGTTGTTTTCTGCTCCTAAATTTATTTTCACTTTTTTCTTTCGCAATTCTTTTTTAAACTCTTCGTATTCTAAATTATGGAAATTCTGTAATTTTTTGCTTAATTTTTCAATGCTTTTTTCTTCTTGTAGGGTTTTTAGGTAATTGTTTTTATCTGTTTGTAGTTTTTTATTAAGTGACAACATTTTGTTAACTGTTTCAATAATTTTATTTTGAGTTTTTGGTAGAATAATTTTTATTGGGAGCATTTTTACTTCTGAAACCCTTATTTCTGGAAAAGTTTTTTCATCTCTTGCAAATTTTCGTATAAAATAAACACCAAATAGTGATGAGTTTATTATTGCAAGTAAAAATTTTGCTGAAATATTATTGTCAGTAATTTTTATTGTATGCAAAAGTGAATTATTACAATAATTTTCGTTAACAAAAGTTCCAGTAAATCGGTTATTTACAATTCTTCTTAATAAAACTCTTTCACCTTCAAAAAGTTCTGGGTTTCGTGGTTCTGCAAGCCATTCTCCGTATTCAATCCACTTGCCCGCCCAGTTTACTTGATAGCGTTCAATACTTTTACCTTCTAATATTTTTTTTGGATTTTTTCCAGTCTTTTCATTATGATTAAATATTTTTTGTTTAACAATCTCTTTTGTCTGTTTTGGTTTTCCTTTTCCTGTTTGATAAAACTTTACTCCAAACGATATTTTACTAATTTCACCAAGTTTAACTGTTTGTTTTTCAATTTTATCAAAAATTTTATTAAGATACACATGATTTTGGTAATTTATAAGATAATTATCTCTTAATAGGTCATTTATTGATAAATTATTTTTTTGTGAGTATCTCTCATTGATAAATTCTTTAATAATAATATTTTTAGTTTTTCCTGCTGTTGCAATAAATATTACTGGCAAAACAGTTGCATCAGCAAATACATTAACCTTTGTAAGGTCAATTATTTGTTCTATTGAATAATGATTAATCAAATGTTCTCTAAAATTATTTAATGTTCTGTTTATAAGCCAAGTATTTGGAACAATTAGCGAAACAATTCCTGTTTTTTTTATTAATTTTAAAGTTTTTTCGATAAATAATAAATATAAATTTATTTGATATGTTGCACTATTATATTCCTTATAGTAAAAACTTTTCACATTATCAGTAATTGAACGGCTCACGACATACGGCGGGTTTCCAATAATCACGTCAAAACCACCATTATCCATAATTTTCTTAAACTCAAAATTCCAATCAAAAGCCTTATCGCCTGCAATTTCGGGGTCGTTAATTAATGAATTCCCACATTTTATATTATCGTTTAGGTTTGATAGTTTTCTATCTTTTCGGGCAGTTCTTAACCAAAGCGAAAGTTTTGCAATTTCAACGCTTTCCTCGTTTATATCAACACCGTAAAGATTATTTTCAAGTATTGATTTATCGGTGTCAAATAGTCCTATTGCATCGCCTGTTAAATCTGCAATTAAATCATCAATAAGTTTGTGTTCTGCTATTAAAAATTGTAATGCTTGATTTAAAAATGCACCGCTACCGCAGGCAGGGTCAAGTATTTTGAGACTTTTTAACCACTTTTTGTAATCGTTCAGCGTATTAAAAAGTTCTTTTCCTTTTTTCGACAAAGGGGCATGCCCCTTTGCTTTACGAAAAAAAGTTGTATCAAATTCTATTTCGTAAATATTCATTTCTTTGCGTTTTTCGGTGCAAAGTGTCCCTATTGTATTCTCTACAATGTATTGTGTAATGTATTTAGGGGTGTAAAAAACGCCGTCTTTTTTTCGCTTGCTTGTATGCAAGGAGGCATGCCCCCTTGCTGCTATTTCTTCAATTTCGTTTAAGGAATGCTCGAAAATATGTCCCAAAATATTTACATCCACGTCTGTGTTAAAATCATAAGCCGAAAGTTTAAGGCAATCCGCTCTTAAAACTTTATCATCAATTTTCAGATTGTCCAAAAGTTCATCGGCGGCAAAAAGTCCGCCATTGTATGCAGGAATATCATCAGTAGCAATTTTTCCTTTTCTACCGATATTCATGTAAGCGAAATATTGTAAATATATTTCGTAAAGTGGTTTATAAGCATCAAGTTTTATAAGTTGGTCATATCTGTCAATTATTCGTGAAATCGAATTTGCAGGTAATAGTCCGCAATCTTCAGCAAAAAATATAAAAAGTAATCTGTCTAATAATTTTTGTGATTTTTTAAATAGTGTTAATTTATCAACATACAAGGGGGCATGCCCCCTTGCAAAATTATTTTTTACAATATTTTCAAATATCTTGTTTTTTAAATTAGAATAATCTTTATAAAGCTGTTCGGAAATATTTTTTTCATGAAATCGTGTTTCGTCTTTTAATTTTTGCGGTAAATCATTGAATATTGCATCTTTGCGTAAAATTAAATACAGTAATTCAAAATCTGTTTTTTGTAGATTAAATAAATCAAATTCTTCGTATTCGTTGGAATAATCAACGTAAAACCGCAATTTCTGAAAATTTGAAGTTATCACATATTTACAACCGGGCTGATTGTGTTTATAATTAAATGCCTGTTGTGTAATACTTGTTAAATCTTTTGTTTTTGTTGATTTTAATTCAATTACTGCAACTGCCAATGGGACATGCCCCGTTGCTGTAACAATTGCACCATCTGCTTTTTTACCATCTGTTTGGTTTTTAAATTCTCTTACAAGATTAAAATCATCGTCTGGTTTTAATGTATATCCGAGAACTTCAACGAACAAATCTCTCAAAAATCCGTCTTGATACTCTTCTTCTTTAAGTTTTATTATTTTTTCAATTTTCTTTGCTGTGAAAATTTTATTAAATTTATCATAGGCGGTATCTAAGCAATCTGTATTTAGTCCACGTAAATGTTTTTTTATTACTGATTTTTGAAATATCGCCATTTTTTATTTTTTCTTGTAAAGATAAAACTTATTCTCTTAATTACAGTTAAGTAGTCTTACAAAGAGACTGTTCAGTCCTAACAGATTAATTATTAATTGATTAGATGAATAAAATATGTAAAATACTGCTTTTTTAAAATTCTGTTATTCAGTTGTTTATAAAATTATTTAATAAAAATAGGCTTTTTTTATCTGCAAAATTTATTATTTGCAAAATACAGTAATTTATACACCTGATATTAAAGGTTTTATGTTTTGTAAAAAATGGACTGCCTTAAATGTGTATAAAAATGAGCATCTTATACTCATTGATTTTACATTCTTAAAAAAATACATTTTTTAAGTATTTTATTATCAAAAAGATATAAAATGTGTCCTAAAATTGTCCATTGTTTGTATATCAGCAACTTATAAATCGACACTTTTTAATTATCTGATATTCAGTACTTATGTATTGTGTGAAAAGTGAACAGTCTCCTTACAAAAGTTTTCGGGGCTACCCGTTTAAAGTTGGACAAAAGTACACCGGTCTGACCGATTTGCTCTTACATATAAATTATAACAAATTAATATTCAACACTGTCCAACTTCTGACGGGTAGCCAGTTTTCTGTACTTGTATTTTGTTAAATTACATATTATTAGAGTATTAACAGAATGCGTAAGCAACATTAAATAGGTCGAAGACCTTAGTTTCCCAATGTAGCAAGTATTACAGCTTTTATTGTATGAAGTCTGTTTTCAGCTTCATCGAAAACTATTGAAGCGTCAGATTCAAAAACATCTTCGGTTACCTCCATGCCATTTAAACCAAATTTTTGATAAATCTCTTCACCCATTATTGTTTCTCTGTTATGAAATGCAGGTAAACAATGTAAAAACTTAACATCAGGATTTTCGGTTTTATCTAATACACTTTGGTTTATTTGATATGGTTTTAGTAACTCTATTCTGTCTTTCCATACAGATTCGTCTTCACCCATCGAAACCCAAACATCAGTATATAAGAAATCTGCAGTCAAAACAGCTTCGTCCACATTTTCAGTAATTAATATTCTTGCACCTGTTTCGTCAGCAATTTCTCGACATTTTTCTACAAGGCTTTCGTCCGGTTGAACTTCTTTGGGAGCAGCTAATCTAATATCCATTCCCATTTTGGCAGCACCTACCATAAGCGAATTTGCCATATTATTACGAGCATCGCCCAAATAACAAAAAGATATTTCGTATAATGGTTTATTTGAATGTTCAATCATTGTCATAAAATCAGCCAATATTTGAGTTGGGTGATATTCATTTGTAAGACCATTCCAAACAGGTACACCTGAATATTCTGCAAGGTCTTCAACTGTTTTTTGAGAAAAACCTCTATATTCAATTCCATCATACATTCTACCCAAAACTCTTGCTGTATCTTTCATTGATTCTTTATAACCAATTTGCGAACCCGATGGGCCTAAATATGTTACATGTGCCCCTTGGTCATATGCCGCAACTTCAAAAGCACATCTTGTTCTGGTTGATGCTTTTTCAAATATTAAAGCAATATTTTTACCTTTTAATCTTGGTTTTTCAATCCCTGCATATTTTGCAGCTTTTAAGTCTAATGATAGATTAAGTAAAAAATCTATTTCTTTTGGTGTGAAGTCTAATAGTGTTAAAAAACTTCGGTTTCGTAAATTAAAAGCCATATATAAAATTGTAATTTAAATTGAAAAAAAATATAATTTATTTAAAATTTTGAAGTTTATAATCATAGTGCAAATATACAAAATTTATTTATTAAGTATTTTATTATTAAAAAATTATTACATATATAATCGACTTAAAATACATATGAGCATTTATATATAAGTTTTCACTCATTTTGAAAAAAGCTTACTTTATGAAATACAGTTAATTATATATCACGTATAAGAGATATCAAATAGCTTGAAAAGCTTAGTTAATTATTTTGTATTTAATAAATGTACAACAATATGTTTAATAGCATATATTTTTTATCTAATATTTGAATGCTTAAAAACTAAAAAAAGTCTTAAATTTGTAACAATCAGTAATACAAATTTTTTACTGATTTTGTATAAAACTAATTCTATGAATTACGAATAAAAAATTTTAAATTACGAATTACAAATTACAAATTACAAATTGGTTTACACCTTAAAATTCAATTATTTATAAAAAACTTTGTGTAACTTTGCGGTTAAAAAGCGTAGGCTACCAGTCAGAAGTTGGACAGCCTTGTTTTTCAAGCAGTTGTAATCATAGAATTAAAGTAAAGATTAGCAAAACTTTGCGTCAAACTTTGCGTCAAACTTTGTGTAACTTTGCGGTTAAAAAGCGGCTAACTTAAAACTGGTAGCCAAAGTGTACAACATAAAACTGGTAGCCAAATAGTATAAAAAGACTCGAAGAGTCACAAAATCATTTACATATGAAGAAAATATACATACTTTTTATTTTTATATTTTTTATTTACAATATAAAATCACAGACAACTTTTACAAACTATTATAACGAAAATGATATAAGGGCAATTGTTGCCGAAGACGATAATATATGGGTTGGTAGTCGCTCCTGTTTACAAAAGAGAAACAAAATCGGTAATATTGTTAGCTATTATAAAGCAAAAGATGGTTTGGTTGATAATTATATTCGTGCAATAGCGATTGAAGGTAGTACAAAATGGATAGGAACATTTGGGGGTGGATTATCAAAATTTGATGGAACAAACTGGACAAGTTATAACAGCTCAAACTCTGGTTTGCCTGACAATAATGTATATGATATTTTTGTTGAAAGCGATGGAACAAAGTGGTTTGCAACTGATGGCGGAATAGCAAAATTAGATGGTTCAAATTGGACAACATATACAACATCAAACGGTTTGCCAACAAATAGTATAAGGGCTGTTGCTATCGAAAGCAATGGAATTGCATGGTTTGGAACATATAATGCAGGAGTATTAAAATTTGATGGTACAAACTGGACTGTATTTAATAAATCAAACTCTGATTTACCAAATGATTATGTTTGGACAATAGCTATTGAAAATAATAATATAAAGTGGTTTGGAACTTCGGGAGGAATAGCCGAACTTTCGGGTTCAAGTATAACATCATATACAAGTTCTAATTCTGACTTAACATTTAATGATATTAATTCAATAATTGTAGAAAACAATATCAAATGGATAGGAACTCACGGAGGAGGAGTTGTAAAGTTTGATGGGACAAATTGGGAAAACTATACAAGTTCAAATTCAGATTTGCCTGACAATTATGTTTATTCTACTTGTGTTGATAATACAAATGCAAAATGGTTTATTACAAGAAAAGGAATATTTAAACTAACAAACGAAGGAGCTAGTTCAAAAATAATTATTGACTCCAAACTACCTACAAACAGTATAAATACTGTTGATATTGACAATAATGATATTAAATGGTTTGGAACAGCGGATGCAGGTGCCGTTAAATTTGATAATAGCAACTGGACAACATACACAACATCAAATTCTAATTTGCCAAACAATTCGGTTTTTGATATTAAAACGGAAAGTGATGGAACAGTCTGGTTTGCAACAAGTAGTGGTGTTGCTAAACTAATTGGTAATTCATGGACAATTTATAATACATCTTCAGGACTGCCTGGAAATAGTGTTAAATCTATTGCTATAGAAAGTGATGGAACAAAATGGTTTGGAACTTATAGTAATGGGCTTGCAAAATTGGTAGGCTCAACGTGGACAAGTTATGATAAATCAAACTCATCGCTACCCGACAATGATGTAAGTTCGATAGCAATAGAAAGTAACGGTACGATATGGGTTGCAACTTTTGGCGGCGGAATTGTCAAAATAGTTGGAACAAATTGGACAGTATACAGGATGTCAAACTCAAGTATTCCTGATGATAATATAAATAATATTGTGATTGATAATAGTGGAAATAAATGGATTTCGACAAATAACTCAGGTCTTGTAAAGTTTGATGGTACAAATTGGATAACATATAACAAATCAAATTCTATTCTGCCAGACAACCAAATTAAAGCCGTTCATATTGATACAGATAATAATAAATGGATTGCTACAAATGATGGTTTGGTAATGTATAATGATACTGAGTGGTATGTTTTTAAAGAAACAGATGGTATTATTGATAACTATATTCAGGATGTATATTCGTACAATGGAAAAGTTTGGACTGCAACTTTAGGAGGTGTATCAGAATATGAATGTGCAACTCCTGTAGTAGATTTCAAAGTAGATAATTCGTGTACAAACGAAACAACTGTATTTACGGATATATCAACAAATACAGGAAATATAACTAAATATGCATGGGACTTAGGAAACGATGGAAGCGTTGAATATACTAATAATACGTTTAGCAAAACATATACAAGCGAACAAACATTAAGTATTAAACTGACAGTTTCAAATATTTCATGTAAAGGCGATATTGTAAAAAATATTACAATTGGTCAAAAACCAAGTCCTTCTGTTAGTGGTTCGAATAGTGTATGCGAAGGCGAATCTAATGTTATATATTCAACTAACAATGTAGCAGGTAATGATTACAAATGGACAGCAGATAAAGGTATTATAATATCAGGACAAAATACATCTGAAGTAAAAATTAATTGGGGAGCAAATGCAGGTAATACAGATGTAAGTGTATTGGAATCAATATCCAGCGGTAATTGTAACAATACCTCATCTTATTCTGTTAAAATTAATGCAAAGCCAGTGCCCTCAATAACAGGAAGAACTACTGCATGCATAAATGAAAAAAATGTAATATATTCAACTACCAATGTAGCAGGACATTCTTATAAATGGGCTGTTACTGGTGGCACAATAGTATCAGGACAAAATACAAATTCAATAACAGTTGATTGGGGAAGTTCAACATTGGGCACAGTTAGTACATCAGAATCGGTTATTGATGTAAATTGTGGAACTTTCACTGATATTAAAAATATTACAATTAGTGGAGATTTGCCTAACCCAAACATAAGTGGTACTGATTTGGTATGTAAAAAACAGTCAAATGTTCTTTATTCTACAAACAATAATTCCAGTAGCTCTTATGAATGGTCGATAGTTGCAGGAAGTATAATAAGTACTACCAATACTAATGAAGTTTTTGTTCAATGGGCAAGCGAATCGTCAGGAATTATAACAGTTACTGAAACAAATTCTATCGGATGTAAAAATAGCATTGATTATGATGTCAGCATGAAAAGTATTGAATCATTAGATGTTCCTCAAATTAAACTAAAATTTGATGCTGTATTGATTTGTACAAATTTACAAAGAGTATTTGAAAAATATCAATGGTATAATAATGGAGTTTCGATTACTGGAGCAACTGGTCAATATTATGTACCATCATCGGTTAGTGGCGAATATTATATAACAGCAACAGATGAAAATGGCTGTGAAAACAAATCAAACAGATTAATATATACTAAAAAGAAAAGCTTGGAGTTTGAAATTTTTCCTAATCCGGCTGAAGATATTATAAATATTAAGATGCAAAATTATGAATATGGAAAAATAATTATTAATATATACAATTACTCAGGACAATTGCTAAGAAAGTTTAATTCATCAAAAAACGATAATTTTTATATTAACCAAATACCAGTCTCAGGACTTAAACAAGGAATTCATTTTATTGAAATCATAACCGAAAGCAATAAAAAATTTTACAAACAAATAATTATAAAATAAAGTCTTTTACCTATTTAATGTTGCTTTTGTTTATATTTTTGATGATATGATTATTTGATGATATGATTATTTGATGATATGATTATTTGATGATATGATGATCAATTATCAATCGTCCATTACTTTTAGCTTTTAACTTTTTTTAAATAAATTATGCGTAAATTTAATACATCAGGTCCAAATATACCAGAAAGACATTATACAATTACACGAACTAATTTAATAGAAGAGGGTGTAGATTTGGTAAAAGATGAAAGATATTTTACAATTTGGGCACCTCGTCAGACAGGAAAAAGTACCTATTTCGGACAGCTTGCAAAAGAGTTAGAAAAACAAGATTACAAAGTTGCTCAAATTAGTTTTGAAGGAGCTACAACAACTTCATTAAAAGTATTTATAAGGGAACTGATTTATCAACTTAATCATTTTTGGAATACAAATTTTGAAGAAACAGAATTGTTTGAAATATTTAGTGAAATTTCAAAAATAAAAGACAAAAAATGTGTTCTAATAATAGATGAAATAGAAGAAATTAATCCTGACTATTTTGGAAATTTTTTACATTCAATACGAAGAGTTTATCATTCAAGACATGGACACTGTCTTAAAAGTGTAATACTTGTTGGAGTAAAAAATATTGTAGGAGTTATCAGCGATAATGCAAGTCCATTCAATATTACCGATAACTTAAATATTCCATACTTTACAACAAAAGAAGTTAATGAGCTTTTTGAATTGCATGAAAATGAAACAAAACAAATTTTTAATAAAAAAGTAAAAGAAAAAATTTCAAAAATAACAG
>JAOZVK010000528.1 GCA_029938185.1 Bacteroidales bacterium
AACTTTTAACTTGCGATTGTTTTTGAAAAAAAGAACTGTTTTTGTGAGTTCTGGAGTTGTGAGTAAGTAAAAGTCTAAAAAAATTTGTAACATGACGTATTTAATGATTTATGTGTAAGCAATATAAAAAAACTCAAAGCACCTCCAAATCTTTAAATATTTCAGTATCTTTAATATTTGGCATAAAAACTCTGGTAATTCCAGCTTTTTCTATGGCGTTTTTTGCTTTTTCGCTTATGATAATTTGTCCATGTAAACCCCACAAGTCGTAGTTTATTTTAGGTAGAAAACATAATTTTTTGATTTGTAAAAAAGGGCTAATTAATATTTTATAATACCTGAATTTTTGTTAGTTATGAAAGCATAAAGACCATTACCTAGAAAAAAACCTTTGTCTTCTAATATAACAATGGGTAATTTAATATCCGGAGTAAGTAAAAAATAACCTGCAATTTTTGCATTCATGTTTTTAATATTTTTTTTCTCTTTAACTACTATTAGTTCAATATAATCTATCTCATCACTATAAAATGCATTATAAGTAGGTCATTGTATAAAATCGACACTTTGTAAAGTTGTAACTTATTGTAATTCTGGCGTAAACAAAATTATTAATTGTCCATTATTCATTGTTAATTACTTAAATATCAATATAATCTTTTCTCTTACCTTATCGTACACTTAAATCATCATAAACTAACTCTTTAAGTAGCATCTTCAATCTCTTTGGGAAATGAAAGGAATACAGAATCTTTAAACATATATTTTGTAATTGGTTTTGTTATTTTTTTTATAGTATCATTTCTAATAACAATTTTCTTTTTATTATTTTTATTATCTAATGTACAACTAATTAATAAAGAAAAAAGCAATATAAAAACAATTTTGTATATAA
This sequence comes from Bacteroidales bacterium, assembly GCA_029938185.1. Classification (GTDB taxonomy): domain Bacteria; phylum Bacteroidota; class Bacteroidia; order Bacteroidales; family JAOZVK01; genus JAOZVK01. The sequence continues at coordinate 896 of JAOZVK010000528.1, forward strand.
TTAGTGTGCGTCCATAAAGTCAGCAATTTTATAGGTCATGCCTAAAGGCATTTATGTAATTGGCTTGTTATCAGCCCACGATTACCATCGTGGGTTACCAATAGGTCATCGCTTTGCGATTTTATTGACTTTATGGATGGACACTAATTAAGACTTAAATTTCTAAAGTGAAATTAGCTTATGAATTTTACTTTTATAAAAACGTTATGAGCTATTAATCAAAATATTGTATAATTGAACCATTGAACCATTGTATAATTGAACCATTGAACCATTGAACCATTGAACCATTTGTAATATTTTATAAAAAATGAAACTGAACATATTTTCAGGCAAGCTTTTTACAATAATAACAATTGCTTTAATAGCAATTGCTGTGTTAGTATTTCTAATTATAAAAAATCAATTTGAATTACAAAAAAGCAATGAAATACAGCATAAATCATATATAATAGCCGAAGAATTACGAAAAACATCTGATGACCTTACTCGCTATTGTCGCACTTATGTTTCAACAGGCGATACTATTTGGAAAAATAAATACTGGGAAATTATAGACATTCGCAATGGCAAAAAACCAAGACCCGATGGAGCTACAATTGCCTTGAGAGACTCAATGAAAAAATTAGGTTTTACTAAACACGAATTTGATAAACTAAAAGAAGCCGAAGATAATTCAAACAATTTGGTATGGACTGAAAAAATAGCTTTCAATGCAATGAATGGATTGTATGCTGATAGTCTTAAACAGTTTACAATATTAGGAAAAACTGATACCACAATGGCACGCAGAATAATGTTTGACAAAACATACCATTATGATAAGTCAATAATAATGAATCCTATTGATGATTTTATTATAATGCTAAACAAACGAACTAAAGAATCTACTGAAAAGTTTAATAATTATTCTTTTTATTTAATGTTTATAGCAATGACAATAATTGCATTAACAGTGTTTTTTTCATTTTTTTCATTTTTTTTAATTAAAAAAAGAATTGAAACCCAGATGAAAAGTCTAAATGAAAAAACAAAAGCACAAAACACATTAAATCAAAAGCTATTTGCAAACAGCCTCGAAATTGACCAACGAAATATAGAAATAGAAGAAAGTGAATTTAAAATAAAAGAACAGTATGCCGAACTGCAAGCCGCAGAAGAAGAACTAAGACAAACCAATGAAGAACTACTAACTTTAAATGAAAATATTGAAGAACAAAAAGATATAATAGGTAATAAAAACGAACAATTAGAAATATTATTGAACAACTTGCCTGCACATATTTATTTCAAAAATACAAAATTAGAATATATACTTATAAACAAATCTTTTGAAAATTTATTTGTAGATATTGAGAATGAAATTATCGGAAAGCGAGATAGTGATTTTTTAAGTGCCGAAATTTCTGAAGGTTTTGAAAATATTGATAAAGAAATTTTTAAGTCAAAGAAATCACAATATGATATTATAAAAAAATATACAAACACAGACAATACAATACATTATACTTCAACAACAAAGGTTTTATATACAGACAGCTGGGGCGAAACAAAAGGAATAATTGGAATTGTTCAAGATGTTACAGAACGTATTTTACAAGAACAGAAATTGGAACGTAATAAACAAATTATTGAACAAGCTCACAAGGATATAACAGATAGTATAAATTATGCAAAAACAATACAAGATGCAATGCTTACAAGAAAAGATTTAATTGATTCTTATATTAAGAATTATTTTATTTTTTATAAACCCAAAGGAAAATTAGGTGGAGATTTTTATTATTTTAAGAAAATAGGGAAATATCTTATTTTAGCAGTCGCAGATTGTACAGGGCATGGTGTCCCTGGTGCTTTAATCACAATGCTTGGAATTACATACTTACACGAAATTGTAAATAAGCAAGCTGCTGATAATCCTGGAATCGCCTTAAATATGTTAAGAAAGCGTTTTAAAAAAACATTTAAATTATTTGACTCGAATAATAGCAATGGACTTGATATAGCACTTTGCAGAATTAATACCGAAACTAATATTTTACAATATGCAGGTGCCTACAATCCACTTATACTTATAAGAGACAATAAATTAATAGAATACAAAGCAACAAAAAACCCAATAGGATTTTACCCAAAAGAAAAAGAATTTGAAAATAATATAATTCAACTTCAAAAAAATGATATAATTTATCTTTATTCCGATGGTTTTCATGACCAATTTGGCGAAAATGATAGAAAAAAATTTATGTCAAATAAATTTAAAAGCCTACTATTTAGCAATCATAAACTACCAATGAAAACCCAAAAAAATAAATTAGTAACAATTTTTAATGAATGGAAAGGGGCGAATGACCAAACTGATGATGTACTGGTTTTTGGTATGAAATATTAAGGGAACACAAAAAAATTTAAACTAAAAAAATTTAATAAATAATAAAATGGCGAAAAATTTAATTACATGGGCAGACAAGTATTCAGTAGGTTATAAAGAAATAGATGACCAACATAAAAAACTTGTAGATATGATAAATGATTTATATGCATCATTTATTCAGGGTAAAGCTGATGAAACTATTGAAAATATTTTGACTGAAATGATAAACTATACAGATTACCATTTCAAAATAGAAGAAAAATATTTCGAAAAATACAATTATTCAGATACAAAATTACATAAAGAACAACATCAAGGTTTTGTAGATAAAGTAACAGATTTTTACAATGATTATAAGAACGGAAACGTAACAATTTCATATGATGTTATGGATTTTTTAAGAAAATGGCTTTTGAATCATATTTTAATTTCTGACAAAAAATTTGTTAATGAATTTAAAAACAATAATGTTTTTTAGGCAAATTTTAAATAATCTAAAGCAAAAAGCAGTAGAAAATCCAATATATGAGAATCTACTGCTCTAAATCAAACTACACAATATTTATGTTTATCAGACTACTGTATTAAGACATAAATTGATTAAGTTTATAAATGTAATAATTTGACAGG
>JAOZVK010000529.1 GCA_029938185.1 Bacteroidales bacterium
ATTCTGGTGTAAACAAAATTATCAATTGTTTATTATCAATTGTCAATTACTTATTAACACAGATATTGAACTTTGAAAAATTTTAATATTTCATTTTATAAAAAAAACATATTATGGAAAGTAATTTATATGATGTAATAGTTATCGGAGGAGGACCAGCCGGACTAACAGCAGGAATATATTTATCAAGAGCCAAAGCCAAAGTACTTATTCTTAATGAAGGAATAACAGGAGGACAAATGGTTTTGACTCACAAAATTGCAAATTATCCGGGCATTAGTTCTATATCTGGATACATGCTTGCAAAAACAATGGAAAACCAAGCAACAAAATTTGGTTGTGACATAAAAAGTAATATAATGATTTCTGATTTAAAACTTAATGGTTTAATAAAAGAAATACAAATAAATAAATCAGATGTTTTTAAATCAAAATCCGTAATAATTGCAACTGGTGGAAAGTCAAGACTATTGAATGTTTCTGGTGAAAAGGAATTTACAGGAAGAGGTATTTCGTATTGTGCTACTTGCGATGGTGATTTTTTTCAGGATAAAAATATCATAGTAATTGGTGGCGGTAACTCAGCACTCGAAGAAGCAGTTTCACTAACACAGTATGCCAAAAAAGTTACAATTGTACATCAATTTGACCATTTTCAAGCACACGAACACGCTGTAAAAGAAGCTAAAAATAACGAAAAAATTAATTTTATAATGGAATCAGAAATTGTTGAATTTTCGGGACAAGAGTCTTTAAGTGATGTTAAAATTAAAAATATAAAAAGCAAAGAAATAGCAGAAATTAAAACCGAAGGTGCTTTTGTGTTTATTGGTTATACCCCTCAAACTAACTTTATAAAAGACAAGGTTAATTTAAATAATTTTGGTGAAATTAAAGTAGACAATAGACTGCAAACAAACATAAAAGGAGTTTTTGCTGCTGGCGATGTAAGAGTAAAAAAAATTAGACAAATAACAACTGCCACATCAGATGGAACCATTGCTGCTCTTAATGCACTTGATTATATTAAAGATCTTCGACCTATTTAACAGATTTTTTTTTATTGAGTTTTGCAGTTTATTACTTAAATTACGAATTATAAATTACGAATTGGTTTACACCTAAATATAAGTATCTTACAAAAAACTGTTGTGGCTTGATAGTGGTCTTATAAAAATACGAGCAAAAATAGCTTATTTAAGTTTTTTATTAGTTCCTAAAATGTTTTTTTATTTTGTTAGTAAGTTTTTTCGCCCTGAAAGGCATAAGCATTAACATGGGGCAACGCCCTATGTGTAAATGTATTCGTAAGCAAAAACGCCCTGAAAGGTCTTGCTGTGGCTGAAAAAAAAGTGAAATTTATTTGAAATATGAAACATGCCATGTTTTATGTAAATACTATTAAGCCATAACAAAATAAGCTATTTTTGCTCGTATTTTTATAAGACCAGCTTGAAGCCATACCGACAGTAAACGTTTATATTATTGATATTCAGTTATAACTAATAAAGATAACGGCAAATTATGTAAACAAATAAGAATATACGATATGTTTCAAGCCACAACAAAATAATTTTACTATTAGGTTTTTCATAAAATTCTATTTAACATAATATTTCTATTTAACATAATAATAAGTGTTGTTACAAAAGTTTTTTCGACATTTACTTATTCATAACTCTTTGATTAAGTTGTTTTTATATTAATGCGTAAGTAACTAATAGGTCGAAGACCTTAATATATTATTATGCTTTATTCATGATGAAATAACAGAACAATAAAAGTAAGTTATAAGTTGTCAAAAAACTATTCTAAAATTATATTTATAATTTATTAACAGCTTAACATTTTCTATTTAACATAATATATATTATATGACAAATTATAAAATACTTGTTATCAGAACTTTTATAATATTTGAGCCATTAAAAGCATAAAACTTACACAAATGTGATTTTTATAATAAATTTTGTTCCTTTAGAAACTTTACTTTTAAAATTTATTTTTCCCTCATGTAACTCTGTTATTTGGGCTACCCGTTTAAAATTGGACAAAAGTACACCAGTCAGACCGATTTGTTCTTGATATAAATTATAACAAATTAATATTCAACACTGTCCAACTTCTGAAGGGTAGCCATTATTTGTTTTTTTGCAATTGTTAGTAATTTACAAAAATGCGTAAGCCACATTAAATAGGTCTAAGACCTTAATTTGCTATAGCTTTTGTATCTTTTTTTGCTAAAAAAACTTTTGAAGTCAAATCATATAAAACAATACCACCACCAAGAATCATCATTGAATCTGGTAATATTCTAAACCACATCCAACCACCTAAATCTTGAAGTGCTTCTCTGGTTCGTGTGTAGTAATATCCAAGTTCACTTGCAGCTTGTGTTTGTTCTATTCCAATAATAAATGTAGGAATAGAATATACAAGAACACCTATTGTTAATAGCCAAAAGCCATATTTTGTTATTTTTCATTCCAAACTAAGCCTTTTGCCATTGAGTTTGCTCGTGCTGTCATGTATAAAAATGCGATTGAAATATAACCAAATGCACCAAGTAAAGCAACATGTGCGTGAGGCATAATTAAATATGTTCCGTTATTTATCAGATATATTAGGCTTTTCAACAAGCGACTTTGCTGAATGTAGTTTACCACTGCTTGTTGCCATAAAACTTAAAATTCGTATGGCATATTCTGATGTTTTGCTTAATTTCATAGTTTTAAATACTACTTTTGTGTAGTATTTTGCAAATGTAAATATTTTCTTGAGAAAAAAGAATTATTTGAGTTTTTTCGACCTGTGCAATCAAAATACATATCCTCGTGTTTTTAAAATGGAATTAAGTACTGTTACAAAAGTTTTTCGACAGTTACTTATTCGTAACTTTCTGATTAAATTGTTTTTATACTAATGTGTAAGCAACATTAAATAGCTTGAAGACCAATATTATTGTTTTGCCAAATAAAATATTGATTATTAACAATTATACTTGGTTTTGAGTCGAATATTCCAAATACAGATGAGCCACTACCCGACATTGATGCATATAATGCTCCTTTTTTATATAAATAATCTTTTATTTTTTTTATTTCAGGATAAATATTGAATACATTTTCTTCAAAATCGTTTTTAATATAATTTTTCCATTCGATAATAGGTAGTTTTATTAAATCTTTTAGGGAGTGTTTTGCTTTTTTTGCTTTTATATTTGAATATGCAATTTTTGTACTAACTGCAAAATCTGGTTTAATCAATACAATTTTATATCCTGATAAATCTAAATCAATATTCTTAAAAACATCTCCTTTTTGATATGCAAAAACGGCTTTGTTATTTATAAAGAATGAGCAATCGCTACCTAGTTGCGAAGTATATTTATATAGACTATCGTTACTAAGATTTAAATTAAATTTTTGGTTTAGTAATTTTAGAGTAAAAGTAGCATCAGACGAACCTCCTCCCAAACCTGCTCCATATGGAATTATTTTATGTAGATGAATATTTACATCATTTATATTGTAATCTTTTTGTAATAATTTATATGCCTTAATACACAAATTATCATCACTTTTACTATCTATAATTATTCCTGTATTTTTAAATATAGTTTTATTTGAGAGTTCAATTTCAAGAATATCATTTAATTCAATAGGATACATAATTGTTTCAATATTGTGAAAACCATCGGCACGTTTTTCTACAATATTAAGACCTATATTAATTTTTGAATTTGGAAATACTATCATTTTTGTTTTGTATAAATAATGGCTTTGCAAGTGTTTTTTTAACTCTTTGAGCCTTTTAACGCTGCTTACACCTGGGCTGGGCTTATAAAAATTAATAAATTACAACAATATTATTAGTTCTAATTTTGTTC
>JAOZVK010000530.1 GCA_029938185.1 Bacteroidales bacterium
TGCCTACGGCATTTTGAGGAAATTTGCATTTATATCCACCGATTACCATCGGTGGCATGCCAATAGAACATGCCTAAAGGCATTTAAAGTAATGCGTTATATCATAGAAACATCTTATTTTTCATATTCGATATTTTTTTATTTATGAGTAACTTTAGTTAAATTTTATTAATTTTTAACTTGCGATTGTTTTTGAAAAAAAGAACTGTTTTTGTGAGTTCTGAAGCTACAAAAAAAATCCATTGACAAAAGAACAAAAAAATTCAATCTTTAATTGTAAAAAAAGAGAATTATTGTTGAAAATGTAATCAGACGTTGTAAAATATTCAGAATTGTGAAAAAAAACATTTCGTGATAAACACATAAACTATGGCAAAAACAGGAACTTAGTTGCAGCATTGATAAATCTCAGATATAGTTGAATATTAACGTATTATTTTGGAAAGATGTCTAATAAACTTATTAAAGTTTGGTATCCCTTACTTAAATCAAAAATTTATCATTCTTAATAATTCAGCGAAACCGATTTGACAGGAATCGTATGCGGGAAATCCGCTCGTACGGGTCTGTGAGGGAGCGGAAAGGTAACTAACCGCTCTACTTGGAAAATTTTGTTATTCGTTAATTTAACATTTGTCTCTTTTAACAAAACATCTAACTTTTCATTGTTAGAATTTGTCATTAACAGACTTACATCTCTTATGTATATTGTTTCGTTTGTATTCATATTTATAATAATTGGTTCACCAAATTTATTTCCACTTGTTAATTAACTGATAATCTGTAATTATAAAATTATTTAGGCATAAGCAATGTTAAAAATTGAAGAGCCTATTTTATAAATCAATTATTTTTTCTTATCTTTTTCTTATTTTATTGCAACATGAATTATTTAGTCCTGACCAAACGGAATCCAATGCCGTTGTAATTGTTACGTGGATAGTTGAGACTCCAACGACTTTTCAAACGACAAAAATAGGCGCGGTCGTTCCAAGAACCACCGCGAAGAACACGACTATGTCCGTTACTGGCACCTTTGGGGTTTTTGATTGAACTATTTTTATAATAACTATCTCCGTACCAATCGCTACACCATTCCCATACATTTCCGCACATATCATATAATCCAAGTTGATTTGGTTTTTTTTGTCCTACTGGATGTATTCCATAATCTTTATGTAAATAACCTTTTTTACGTGAATTTACTATATACCAAGCAACTTCATCAATATTGTTGCTGCCTGAGTAGCTTAAACCTGTCTGTTTGAAATAATGTCCACCACTTGCAGCATACTCCCACTCGGCTTCCGTAGGTAGTCGATATTTTTTACCTGTTTTTCGGTTTAGTTTTCTTAAAAATTTTTGTATATCGTTCCAGCTTACATTTTCAATCGGTCTGTTATCTCCTTTAAAGTAGCTTGGGTTTGTACCCATTATATCTTTCCACTGTTTTTGTGTTACTTCATACTTTCCAATATAAAAATCGGATACTGTTACTTGGTGGGGTGGTTTTTCATCGTCTTGGCCATTGTTGCTACCCATAGTAAAAGTACCACCTTTTACAAATATCATTTGAGCTTCGTCTTTGTTTTTAAGTTTGATACTATTCTTAAATTGTATATTGTTTTTTAGCTTATTTTGCCCTTTTATTACATTAGCAATTGTTTTATTTTTAAGTTTATATTTTTTAGAAAAATCATAAAGCAAATCATATAGCTCATAAAAATCTTTTTCTCGACGCCCATTATATCTATTTACTGAATATATAATATTTTTATATACGAAACTTTTACAAATTTGATTTTTATAGGGAAATAATAGAGGTTTATGTTTTTCAAAGCAATATTTTGCCTTAGTCTCTGATTCAAAGATCATTTCAACAACAATCAAAGTAGGCATATAAAATAATCTTGAACATAGCCAATCGTCTTTACGTGCTTTCACCGAATCAAGCATAGCTTTTCTTGTTTTGCTATAAGAAAAAAACCATAAGTTACTTTTTGTATAATCCGGATATTTTTTTCGTTTTATAGAGAACATAACTAATCTTATTTTATCAATTTTTAAGGAATCAAGCCAATATTTCTTCTCAAGGCTATTAAAATATGCATTATACATAAAAACAGAAGTTTTGTATATACTATCTTTCGATATAAAATAGTGTTTTGTTTCTGAGCTATCATCTACTTTCTGAGCTTTGCATATACTAATATGATATAATAAGCTCAATATTATAATTATATAAAATTTGTATTTAATCATAATTATTTACTTTTTTTTGAATATTTTTTTATACGCCATACATTTATTTTAGCATTTGTTACGTTATAATTATTCCATAACCAGTAAGCCGCAGCATCTATTTTAGTTTGCAAGTCTTCGGTTGATACAGATGTTATTCCTGAATTTTCTCTCTCTTTATCATTTGTAAACAAAAGATTATCATCTCTTGTATATGGTGTACCTTGGTCTGCTATATAAAACTCTTCGAATTCATCAGATTTGTGATACATTAATAAAGCTATATGTGTATCGTTGGACAAACCCAATGCAAAAAGAAAATTTCCATTTTCTGTTCCAACATTTTGTCTAACATAGCTTAATATATCTCCTGCTTTTACATCTGTCAATTTATTATTTTCATACACTTTTTTTCCTGGTATTGTTTCTTTTTTTCCAAGGTAGCCCTTCTCGTTAAGCTCATCCATATTTCCTTCACATGTTGGATTATATCTCCAATTTGGTATGTCAACGGCAATTTTAATACTCTCATATAATGCTTGACAACAAGCAACAGGAATATCATAATTTAGTATTTTTCTTTTTTTTGCTAATTTATAATAATCAATTATTTTCTTTATAGTTTCTCTGTCAAAATTATATTCAGATAGTTTTTGGTCTAAAAGAGTTAAAGGTTCTCCTTTATATAAGAATTTGAAATCAATAAGATTTATTTTTTCGAATGGTTTTTTTCTATCTAAAATCCCATATAACTCACCAAGTAAACGATTAGCTTCTTTATCATTTTTTTTACCGCTAATTTCTAATACAGCTATGGCAGCTTTAAACTCCTTTATTTTATCATTAGCAATAACATACGTTCTTGAAGCACCATCATTTATTTCATAAAGTAAGTTTCCATCTTCATCAATATATTTTGTTGGAGGTATAGCTATTTCTTCTTCTACAGCACTTTTTTGTTTTTCTGCTTCTTTTTTCTGCAAAACTTCACCATTCAGATTAGTAACCGTTGCATCTTTTTCTTTCCTCTGCAAAACCCCATCAGCAGCTTTTTTTCCTTGTTCGTCTGCTTGTTTTTCTAAATATTTGTTATCGTTTATCGGAAACTTACCAGTTTGTTTATTTGCCTTTACTTTGCCTTCTCTTTGTTGTACTACATGGGCAAACTCGTGTCCTATAAGTTCTTGTCCTTTTTTGGTTTCGGGCTTAAATTGTCCAGGTGCAAAGTGTACATTGTTGTCTTGTGTAAATGCTAATGCATCTGTATCTGTTGGAATACTGCTATTTTTATCATCTTTTTTTTGCTGAATTGGATTTTGGTCTGTTTCGTTGTTTAATTTAAATTTTCCTTGCAGTAATTCGTCTTCTTCCAAATCTGCTTGTTTTTGTATAGGCTTTGTTTTATCAATATTATTAAACGGATTATCTGTTGCATATGCATTTGCTCTACTGTTATTGTTTTTTTGAATATTTGCATTTGCTCTGCTTATATTATCTTCTTTATCATATTGTTTTTCATATTGTTTTTCATATTAGGAATATTTTTAATTAAAAATAAAATCAAAGCTAATATTTTTTTTTAATTATTCTTATTAAAATGGATATAAAATTTAATAATATGTAATGAGTTCAGAACTCACAAAAAC